>JAADDD010000003.1 GCA_013154095.1 bacterium
TGGTCCCAGGTTTCTCGCGCGATAATGATCAGCGCGCTCAAGGAGCTGGCACTGCTTTCGCGCTATCCTCTAGTAACAGTAATTTATTCTGGCGGCGACGACCTGCTGCTAGCTTGTCCGCGCGGAGTGCTGCTGGACGTGATCGAGCTCTCCAAGCGCTGCTTTTCTGGAATGCTGGACGAAGAAGTGCCTGGATTCATCCGTTTAGGCAAGAACTACACGCCTGCCCTTACATTTATTGGCCGCACATACGCAGTAGTGCTGGCGCACCCATACTTTCCGATGAAGTTTGTGCTCGAGGAAGCTAGAAGGATCCAGCACAACAAGGACAAGATAACGTACTGCGGAGAAAAGAAGAATGCGCTGGCAATGCTGAGAATTACCCGCAGCTACAACAAAGAGCTGGCGGCTGTGCCGTTTGCCCGAACTCTTAATCCAAGAAAGACTTCGCACGATGAAGTGCGCGAGCAGCTCGAGTATATTATTTCCTCGCTCGAAAAGTCTACGCCTAAGGCCTTGCCTAGGCGTAAAATAGGCAGGCTTTTCCGCAGTGACATCTACGCTAAAACGCTGCAAGAACTAGTGAAATACTACAGCGAGCAGGGATGCAGCAAGTACAAGCAGGCTCTCGGTAAGCTGCTTGAGCAGCACTTTGTAGGAGAAAACGAAGAGCTCGTAAAACAGACAATCCAGCAACTGCTCAGCAACTCCCTGGCACTGCTTTTGGTGCGAGTAATCGGAAGAGAGAGCACTGTCTTGCTGGAACTGCTGCGGATGGCTGCGCTGCTGCAGGCTGTCAGGTACTATGAGGCAAGGGAGGTGGCAAGATGCTGGAAGTAGTGTTCAGGCCGACTGAGCCCTGCGTGTTTCAGGGACCAGGAGAGTTCTCGCCGCGGGCGCTGATCGCGGACAATATTAGGGCAGCATACTCCTGGCCTAGACTGCCTACACTGCTCGGAGCGCTCTGCACTTCCCTGTACTTCTCTGACCCGAAGTACAAGAGCAGAGTAAGCACGTCAAGAAGCTGGGAAGAAAACGTTGACAGTATACTACAGGATTTTTTCGGCAAAAACTACAAGATTCTCGGCATGTACGTGCGGTATAATAACAGGATCTACTTGCCTGTCTGTGAGCAGTACTTGGTAGAGCTAGAATTCTTGCGCAGACTCTTTGCGCGCGTTTCCTGGAATGACTTTGTTGCTGCAGCAGTTGATCCTAAGAACAAGAAGAAAGACTGGTTTGAGGTACTGCTCAGTGCGGCAGGCGAGGATCCAGAGAAAGAAGTGCTCAGGCGCGACTCATTGCGCAAGCTCGGCATCCAGCTCGTGCCTCTATTGAAGCAGGTGGAAGAGCAGCACCTATATTATATAGAATATGTATATTATAAAACAAAAAATAATGAAAACGTGGCTCCCTGGGAGCTCGAGTACGTGCTGCTGGTAGAGGGCGAGCAGACTAGCAGCTTCAAGGCCATGCAGCGTCTTGGCGCAGAAGGAAGATACGCGCTGCTGGCTGTCTGCAAGGCGAGCAATCCGCTAGGAAGCATTGTTAAAGGAAAAGAAGATGTGCTTGACAGGCTGGGCTTCAACAGCTTTCTGCAGCTCAAGGATGCAGAAGAAAAAGTCTGGATAACGCTTACACCCGTGGTTCTCCACGAAAATGTGCTTTCTTTTGTGCTCTACGAGGAGTTTGCGCAGGCAGTAATAGCCCAAGTTCTTGAGAGACTCGGCGTAGAAGGAAATGCTGTCAAGCTTCTTGGCAAGGTTGACTGCCTAGGAGGCTACGACATTCTCAGGAACATTAAAAAACCGCTGCTTCCAGTTTTCCAGGAAGGCAGCATTGTCTGGATCACGCAATGAAGTTCTACAAGTACAGGCTGCTGCTAGAGCATTCCGGCGGCAGCGCCTTCCGCTTTTATTACATGCTGCCGCAGGACAGCGTTCCTGCTTGGCCCATTCTCGGAGTCTCGCCTGCGAGGAAGAGAGACAAGTACTGGGAGCGCTGGGTGCTAGCCTGCAGGGACATTTCTGCTGAGCTAGAAAGGCTGGCCGTGAAGCTGCAGTGCGAGGAAGTCGAGTTTGCTCCTGCAAGAAAACCAGTTGCAGTAGCCTCTACTGGCAAGTTCCTCGCCTACTTGCCTCCAGGAACTCCCAGCACAGCGAAGCTGCTCCTGCCGCTGCTGGTGTTTGGCCAGCGTCATGGACTGCTCGAGCTGAGCGAGCAAGAATGCAGGAAGTTTCTCGCAGAGGCAGGCCGCAAGCTAGTATATTATAAGTTAAGAATATACCAGTACAGCTCAGGCCAGTACTTTCTCGGCCTTCTGCGCTTCCGGCAATGGAATTCGCCTGCCTGGAACTACCTTGCTGCGCTCCGCAGGCTGCTAGCATGAAGGACTCGCCTGAACCCTACAGGCTGGTCTGCCTGCTGGAGCAGCCTCTAGGCGAGCAGCTGCCTGTGCTGCGCTGCTTACCAGCAAATAATTGCTGGCTCTGCGCAGTCTTTTCCGGAAAGCTGCCAGCAAGAGCAGAGGTGCTCGAGGCTGCAAGCTGGCACGAAGTAAGCACTGCCTACAAAGAAAGACTAGAGCAGAAACCGCAGAAGCTAAGGTTCACGGTCGATTTCCCTGTAAGGTTTTTCTACAAAAGGAGGTTTGCCAGAATACTCTACCCTTGCGTGCTGCTTGCCGGCCTGCTCAGCTTCTGTGCTAGCGTTCACCGAATCCAGTTTCTTCCTCCGCAGGAATTTAAGCAGTTCATCGCAGAGGCTGCGCGAGAACTGAAGCCAGTGGAGCTGCAAGGAGAAATAGTAAACTTCCGCGGAATGGAATATGTGCGCGGCAGGTTTGTTTTCCGCGTCTCTCCTTCTTGGCAGTACTACCATCTAGCAGTGCTCGCCGAAGTGCTCTGCAGGTACACTCTCGCGAGCGAAGCCGCAGAAAGGCTGCGCAGCTTATAATATTATTTTCTAATGAATAAATATTCATAAGTTATATTATAATAATGATGACGTGGCTAGTCATTGTTTATGCTGTAGCAAAGCTTGGCGGCAGAACAACGCGCAAAGAACTCGTTGAGCTGCTCTACGATAGGTTATGGCTCGTGCACAAAATAAGCCTCTATTCTAGCAGGCAAGAACTGCTAGAAATACTCGAAAACACCGCAAAATCAGGAGTGCTCGAGCTCCGCGGAGAAGAAGTTGTTCTCATGCAAGCTCCGGAAATTCAAAGAATAGTAGAAAGCTTGGAGCAGGAAAAGAAAAAGCCAAACCTCTTTGGTACAGTGTTTAGGCTAGTAGAGGAAGAAGCTGCTAGGATGAAAAGGAAAAGTGCAGTGAAGTGCTGAGTTCTTTTGTACTTTATTTTTCTGGTTAGTAGAAGGAATGACAAAAAGAACTAAACCTAAACAAGATATACATTTATTTTTAGCCGCTGCCTTACAGACCTACTACTGCTCCAGTATCCTGAAGTATACGACGCCATCTTCCAGCACCTAAAGTTTGCCCGCATTCACCCTGACAGCAGCTTGCTGCCAGATAACTGCGACTAACACACATTTTTAAGGAAAAATGCTCGCCAAGATTTATGCAGGCGTACCGCGACAACTTCTTGCAAGTAGTAGAGCGCTTTGTGGATGCTGTTAAAAGAATAGAAGAGGCAGAAACTGCAGCAATTAAAGGCATACCGCGCATAGTAAAACCGTTCCTAGAAAACAGTTATAGCTACAGGTTCTGGCAGCTGCTGTACGAGAAGCAAGGCAAGATGTTTAGGGCAGAGAGCTTCGATGAGCTTGAAACGCTTGCACAGATGGAGATGCAGGTAACAACTTTCCTGCAGGCTGCAACCAGCGGCAACATCTACAATGCTACTCCAGAGCAGCTGAAGAAGGCGCTGTCTATGGCACTTTCTAGCGAGGTAGGACCAGAAACTGCAGCAAGGTTAGTGGACATGCTCACGGAAAAAGACTACCGGCAAGTGCTAGACCGCGCAGTCTTTCGCGCGCCTGGATTTTACGCAGCTGTAAGAAAGCTCCTGGCGCTCACTGAAGAGTATGCTAAGCAGCTGCAGAGCGTACACGGATCTGCTATAGCTAGATTGCGCCAGGTTTTCGAGCGCACAGAAAAGTTCATTTCTGAGCTGGAAAAACTAAGAGAAGAAATTGCTGGCTACAAGCTGCAAAAAGACGATCTTTTAGACCTAAGAACCATATTTAATGGCATTAATCTTGTCTTGCTGCCAATAGTGAGAGTTGCACTGCGCTTGGCCGCGAAGCTGCTCGAGAAAGCAGAATCAAGGGATTAGAGCTTCGAGCAGAAATAAATTTTGGATAGGGGCTTGGCGCCAAACTTTTTACATTAAGTAGCCAGCAAAGTATTTTTAATGCATTTTCTCATATAAGTAACGACAAAAAAAAAAGAGCAAACTGTAAGAGTTATTACAACATGGTTACTTGCAATCATCTTTACATTGACGGTTGCAAACGAAGACATTCTTCCTCATATAATTGCCAGAAATAAAATTATGACATAGAAAGATTGTTAAATCTGGCGAGCAAACTTTCAACTTTCTATATAACAAATTATCTACTGCCTATATTAATTCCCGACCCCTTCCTTAGGCAAATCTTATACCTTTTCATCATTTTTTGTACGTCATGTGCGGCGCAAAAGAAATTAATATTCTTAGCGAAATTTTAAATACTATGAAATAAGTTATAGACCATGCTACGATTGGATGCAGAACTGCGGCAGCTAGCACGTGCAATACTAAGACTAGCAGAAGCAGCAGAACCAGAAATAGGAGAGCGGCTAAACGAAATAGTGCTACGCTTGCAGGAGTGCTCTTATTATATCACTCGCTCTACTCAAGCAGCAGCTTTTCTCGCTAGGGCACTTAGGCAGGCAAGAAAAGCTCGGCAGCTAGTTTACCTAGCAGCTACCAAAAATCCTACGCTCGCGGAAAAGGCAGCAAAAATAACTGCGCAGATAGACAAGGTAGAAGAACTACTAAAAGAAGCACTGATTCCTGGAAAACTTTTCCTGAAGCATGCATTGCTTGGGTATGCTCAGCTGCTTTACTGCGTCGGCCTGTTCCAGTACGTGCTGCTAGAAAACAGCGTGATTTCTGAAGCCCTTGCGAGGGCAAGAAGCGTCGCAAGCGAAGAAACAGCCAGGCTGCTCGACATTTTCAAGGAAAAGTTTGCCAGCATGGTGATGCACGACATTGGTCGGCTCGCTGACCTGCAGAACAGCAGCAGCTCTGTAGCACGGCTGAAAGACAACTTGCTGGAAGCAGCAGAGAGTGTTCAGCTGCCAGAAGTGTACTACTGGATAATAAAATTGCTGCCAGAAAACGAGCTAGAAATCATTGTGCGCAGAAGAATAAAAATCAGCAAAAAGGTTGCCCAAAACATTAACTTGCTGCTCTTGTACCTTAAGCTTTACGCGAGGCTGCTGCTCGGCTACATCATCGTGCTCAGAAAGCTGCTAGAAGAGGAGAAGCTGCAACAGATGTTCAGGGAAATTATTCTAGAGCTAGGCGAGTTTGGAGAAATAGTAGAAAGCCTAGCAAGAGAAGCTCTCAGCAACGAGAAGCTGCTACCTGCAGCGTTGCAGGCAGCCAAATCTTTGCTGGAAGATCTGCTAGGAGAAAGTGCAGAGAAGCAGCTGAGCGCACATTCTTATCGTGGTAAGCTGCGCCTGCTAGCGCTCTCCTTGCTCTGCACCGCTTGTTCTGCCAGGAACCTGGTAGCCTGCACGGCAAAAGAGCTGCTGTCGAGGCTCGGCAACCGCCTTCCTGCTGATGCGGTGAAAGACCTGCAGAAGCTGGCTGACTGCACAGCAGCAGAAATTCTTGGCAGGCAACCGAAAGAGCTGCTAGCACTTTCTTTTCCGGAGCTTACTAAGTTCTGCAAGCTACTAGAAGAACTAGAAAGAAGCGGAGTGCAGTTAACTGTCTAGCTCCTAATTTTTAACCTTGGTCTTTCTGGTCTTTACATGCAGGCAACAGTAAAGGCAGTGCTTAGGCTAGAAAATCTTTTGCTGAACATGGTAGAGCAAAAAATAAAAGAAATAGCAGAGAAAGGCTTTGTTCTTTCTAGTATCAAAAGATTATATGAGAGAAGCAAGAAAAAGCCTGCAATTACTGGAGAGCAGCTATACATAATTTTAAGGCTTGAAGCAGACATTGCTAGAAGAGCTTCTAGGAAGGCAGGCGACCTTGGTCTCTTGCTGCAAGAAATTTTGCGGGAGCACGGATTTGTGCTGCTGCTAGCTTTCTGCAGGAAAGAACTGCAGGGTTTCTACAGGCTAGCTTTAAGGCTTGCGCCGGAAGAGTGGCAGTTCCTTGCGAACCTGCAGTCAGTAGTGCTCCGGTGCAGGCAGCTCCAGGCTATTAGAGCAAGCAGCCCAGCAGACGAATTCTCTGTGCTTTGCCTTAGATTATATTACTTTGTTTCTGAGTTCAGGGAGCTACTCTCTAGGCACTACAGGCACTTGCAGTCGCCCGAGCTAAAAGAGCTGTGCTGCGAGGTCAGGGCAGTGCTGCAGGATATTCTGCGCGAGCTCCTGCGAGGAGGCTGCCCGCTTCCAGAACTCGTTAAAAAGCTGCAGGAGCTAGTTACCTAAAATTTATATACTATGGTTCAAGTAATGTCTCATAACCGATTGTGCAGGCTAGAGCATGGTAGCAGTCCAAGAAACTAAAGAGAAGGAAATCATTGAGTTGTACAGCAAGAACTGTGTGGACTTGAAGCTTGCAGAAATTGCTGCTTCTGCGCAGCGCTGGCTCCTGGCACTTAATCTAGAAAAGCAAGTAGACGCAAGTAACGAACTCTGGAGCGAGTTTTTCCGGCACTACAAGCAAGTTTGCCGCTTGCTAGAGCAGCTCAAGGAAACAGCGCATGCCGCTAGTCTAGAGCAGTTAATCGAACAGTCATTGCGCTGCGAGAAACTACCTGCTGCAGAGCCGCTAGAGCTAGTCAGGCAGCTCTATGCAGCAGTGCTAGCTGCTGCTGAATTGCTCGAAAGACTGAAGACGGAGAAGGAACCCCTGCGCAGAATCAAAGAAACTCTCAGAGAAATCAAGGAACAACTAGAAGCTAGTGGTTTACTGCAGCCGAGCGAAACTTGGTTTCTTGCAAGCATGCTGCGAGCATACAGTGCACTCGAAGAGCTAGTAACTGCAGCAGCAATTTCTTGGAGCAAGGCAAGCATCGCGCCGTTCAGGGAAGGCTGGCTAAAGAATACTGCTAGAGCAGCAGTTCCTTTCTTTGCAGCAGCGGAAATTGCAGAAAAAACTGCCAGTGACGCAGAAAAAGCTGTGCTTGTAAGGTTCAAGCGAGCCATTGCTGGATCGCTTATTCGCAGAGCACCAGAAATTGTACCGCTGCTGCTCTCTTCTCGTGATGTAAATACATTCAGAACAAATCTTTACTGTCTAGCAGTGCTGCTAGGAGTGCCAAAAGCAGCTAAAATAATAGAAAGCAGAGTAGAACCAGAAAAGTTGCTAGCAAACAGCGAGATTGCTGCTGCCTACCTGAACGAGTTCTGCAGCGAGCTGCTCGCAGCGCACAAGCTATACACAGCCTACTTGCTGACTCTGAAAGCCTACATTGCTGCTCTTATGCTGGCAGTTGGAAAAGAAAAAGTAAGCCAGCTAGCAAGCTTGGTTGATGGTCCTGCGAGAAAGTTACTAGAAGAAATGCTTGCCCTAGATAAAACTGCAATAGAACAAGTAACGAAAGCTGCCGTTAAGCTGAACAAGAATCTGCGCTTCCAGTACAAGCGGCTGGAAATATATTCGTGGTGCGCCAAGCACGTAAAAGAACCGCGTAACCTAGAAGAGCTCTTAGCATACCTCGGAGGCTATGCAGTGCTGCATCTGGTCAAGCTGTACGAACTGCTCTACTACTTGCCTGTGCACGCGCACCTTACCGTGCAGCCGCAGCTAAAAGAAGCCTTCCGCAGGCTGCACCCACTGCTCGTGCTAGGAATGTCGCCAGTAGACATGCTGCTGCTCCAGCATCCTGCAGCAGACACTGTCTTTTTTGCCCAGCTGCCGATCTTCCGTGTCGGTCTCAGCGCTGTGCTGCTAGGCATAGATAACAGAGAATACTCTAGCCTGCTCAAGCGCACGCACTTCATAAGAGCAGCGAGTAGTCCCAATGAGCAGCAGCTAGCCTTCCTGGTAAGCCTTTACTAAATCAATAACTTTTTATGTACTAGTAGTAGATGTATCCCATGCAACAACTTGCCGAGCAGCTCCTCCAGCTCTACCAGCGCATAGAAGCAGTTATCCTGCACGCAGAGTCTTGCCTGCTAGAAACAGTGCTCCGCACTCCTCTTTTTCGTGCAGCAGTCGAGCACCAGGACCATGCACAGGTAGTGCTAGCAGCTATGCAAGTCCTGCGCAAGGAAAAGTATTACGTTGATCTGCGAGACATTTCTCTTTTCTGTGAACACGCAGAACTTAGTCCTGAGTTGCTGCCTGAGGATGCAAAAACAAAAACGCTGCACGTGCTTGCTTGTTGCAGCGCAATTTACAGCGTGCTAAAAAAGCTGGAAGATCTGCAGCGCAGCATATGCTATGCGCTGCAAGAATTACTAGAAAAGAAGCGCAGCGAAGAAATACTGCTAGCGTTCATTTTACAGAAGTTAAAGGAAACAGAGGAACTTGTGGCCGGACTACGCTCTCTGGCTAAAGCATTCAGCTATGAACAGGAACAGCTGCTGTGCGAGCTAGGCAAGAAGTTATCTGGCTTGATGAACAAGCACTGGAACCAGCAGCTGCTAGAAGAGACGAAGCAATGGATGAGAGAATGGCTGGCTGCGCTACCGAAAAAGAAGCGCGGTTCGCCTGTTACTGTTTAGAGTTTGCGCAGCGCGTGCTCGAGTTCTACGAGTGGATCCTCAGCCTAGTCAGTCCATACAATCCAATAATTTATGCCATTACAGTAGCTGCAGAGCAGCAGGACTTTGCTGCCTGCATTCTTTACAAGGAAATATCTGGCTGGAAAATCAGGCCAAGCGAGCTACTTTTCCTGGGAGAAAAGGTTCGCTCAGTTAAAGACGTAGCAAAAGCGCTGAAAAAGCTGGGAAAACAGCTGCACCTCAAGGATGCAGACAGGCTGCTGGAAAAGGTGAACAAGCAGGACCTAGAAATACTGCTAGAAGAGAAGAAGCGCGTGGCGCTTGGCATTGTTGCTCCTGCACTGAGACAGCTCGAGGACGAGATTCTGCTATTTCATAGCTTGCTGTACGATTATTTGATCGCTCTCTGGCTCAAGTACAGGGAGAACTTTCCTGTTATATTTTATCAGCTAAAGAAGTGTGTCAAGGAAATCTACGAAAAGCTACTAAATGAGCAAAAAGAGGCAATAAAGAAAAAACTAGAGTGCGTTAAAGCAGGCAACCTTCTTCTTGCAAGAATATTTGAGACAATCGGAGAAAAGAAGAACTTGTACAAAATATTTAATAAAGCAGCAGTGGTGCTCGAAGTCTTCGAGCATACCCTGCTCCAGCAACTTGATATCAGTGAACCAAAGAACCTTGCAGTGCTAGAAGCCGCTGCAGAACATGCTGTTCGCGAACACTTCGAGCTGCTAAAGAGGTCTTGTGAGCAGGCTGCAAGAGTTTTGCGGGCATATGTGCGCAGCATTGGCAGTACTGCAGAAATCGCAGAGTGCACAGCAGCATCTGCGCTGGTACTCAGCGCATATAATATTCTTGCTAGTATTTCTCGCTGTTCCTGGAAAGTGCTCGTGGCTCTAAACACCGAGCTAGCAGAAGAAGCGAAAAATTACCTTCAGCGAGTCGCGAGCACTAAGCCAAGCAAGCTGTACTCTCCTGATCCTGCTAGCGTGCTCGCAGAGTGCTATCCTGAACTCGCGCTAGAGGCAAGACTGCTAAGAGATCACTGCACAGAATCGGTGCTTGTCTAGCATAGATTTTTGCGAGCATGGTGCGAGATTCGGTGCTATATGATCGTCTCTCTGCAGGGCTAAGAGAAATTGCTGTTAAAGCGATAAAAGAGAGCAGAAAAAGACAGATAGATCCTGCAGTGAAAAAAGAGATAGCAAAAATCAGCGCGCTCTTGCTCCTGCAAGCTAAAGCTATGCAGAGTCCTTGCACGACAAAACAGCTAGAAAAATTCCGGGAAATGCTGCGTAGAGCGGGATGTTCTGCAGCTTTGCTGCACAAAATTGCAGACATGCAAGTTTTCGTGGAGCTGCTGCCAAAACTGCGGGCACTGCAGCATTTTCTGCTCTGCTACAAGCGAGCTGCGCACTGCCTCAGCTACTTCACGTACTTGCTGCTCGAGAACAGCATGCTCGGCGAAGCTATTGCGCGCGTGCGGGACACTATAACACTGGAGAGAAACACGAGCGAAAGACTAAAACTGCTGGTATCAGCGCTGGCTTTCTTTCTGCAGCTTAAACCAGACATTATTATTGAGCTGAACAACGCTATTTCTTCTTCGCAAGATTTGATGGAATCCCTAAAGCGCGCAGTAGAACTAGTCGGAATACCTTCTCTTCTTCTAGACTTTAAAACTACGCTCAGCGAGCAAAAACTGCAAAAAATTGTGCAAAGCAAGAAAATGATTGATCCATTGCTAGCAAATGAGCTGCACGAACTAGTAGAGCAGACAAAGACTTACGAAGAGTTGCTGTTTGCCTACATTTTGCCCTGAAACCAGAAACAAGCTCTTTCTTTTTCAGGATGAGTCTGTACGACCTTATCGGAAGTCTAGGAAAGGATAGGTTTAGCAGAGTAGTTCGCTTCGCTCTAGATTTTGTCGTAGATAAAATACTAAATGAAGAACTGGACAGGCAGGCTGTTCTTAGCTCTGCGCTCGAGGTTGCACGGTCAGTTCTGCAAGAAATAGACGCCCAGATCAGGGCTCCTCCGGCAAGCATGCTCGGTTTTGCGCTGCTTGTTGCTAGCTGTAAACTTGCTTCTAAGCTTTCCGAGCTTGCAGCAGCTGCTCTTAACAACAGCTGCTTACCAAAAAAGGCCCAGCGGTTAGTCAAGCTGCTACTGTCAGTGAAGGCTAAGGACTTGCTAGACGAAGAACCTGCAGTTTTGCTGGAGACAGCGTTTCCTGAACTTAAAGATCTTGGACTTAAACTTGCATGGATCGAGAAAGGTGCAGTGGAACTGCGGCAGTAGACCTGCTGAAGTTTATTACTTCCTTGCACAGAAATCTCTGCATGCCAGGAATCCGCGAACCTTACGTGGCCGGAGCATTCTATCCTGCAGACAAGGAATCGCTGCTGGAGTTGCTGGAACAGCTGGCAAGAAAAGCTGCGTCGCCGAAGCTGCCGCGCAGGCCAAAGATCCTGGTAGTGCCGCACGCAGGCTATGTATACTCTGGCCTCACAGCAATGCACGGCTACCTCACGCTAGCAGAGTTTCCTGCTCCTAGCGTAGCGCTGGTTCTTGGCACGAAACACACTCCGTACGGCCACGACTACGCGCTGGCCGACTACGAGTACTGGCTGACTCCTCTCGGGCCGGTAAAAGAAAACCTTGGACTTGTAGACTGCCTGAGCAGCAGCTTTCCTGTCGATAACTTGGCACACGAGCTAGAGCACAGCATAGAGGTGCAGCTGCCTTTCCTGCAGTACATTTACGGCGAGCGCTGCCCGCAGATTGTACCGCTC
Organism: bacterium; assembly: GCA_013154095.1. The sequence continues at coordinate 11,661 of JAADDD010000003.1, forward strand.
GTGGCCGCAGAGCCAAGTCCTGCAGTCGCTGAGCAGGCCGCGGCTGCCTTCAGGAAAGCGCTTGCTGGCACAGACTGGCTGATGATCGTGAGCACTGACTTCACGCACTACGAGCCGCAAGAAATTGCCGAGAAGAAGGACAGGCTGGCCCTAGAGGACGTGCTCTCGCTAGATTATTATAAATTATACAATGACATAATAAAATATAATATATCTATTTGTGGCGCCGCTGTCCTGCTCGTTGCTGTCTGCCTTGCCAGGCAGCTCGGGCTCGAGGGCAGGCTGCTCCACTACTCGACTTCTGGCGATGCTACGGGCGACTATTCAGCGGTTGTAGGCTACGCTGCAGTAGCCTTTTACTGAGCGCCATGGAGTACAGAGTGCTTGACAGGAAGAAAGGCATAGTGCGGCTCTGGCTCACCGACAAGGAAGACGTGCTCTTCCTCGAGAAACTGATCGAGCCAGGAGACACCGTGAAGGCAAGGACTACCAGGGTTGTGCGGCTGGAGCACGGTGAAAAAGCCACAGTGCCTGTAGTCCTGGCAGTGCGCGCAGAAAAAGTCTCGCTGGAACCTGGCAGCAAGGCAAAAGTACTTGGCAGAATTGTCTGGGCGAGCAGCGACGATGTACCGCTGCACAAGTACCATTCTTTTACCTTTTCTGTTGGCTCAAGGTTCCTGCTGCAGAAAGCCCAGCCAAGCGAGCTCTTTTTCCGCTTGCTGCGCTACTGCAGAGAGCGTTCTAGAGCGCCGAAGTACGTGCTTGCTGCTCTCGATGAAGAAGAAGCTGCAGTTGCTTTGCTGCAGCACAGCTCGCTCAAGGTTGTAAGAGAAATTCCTGGGCCTGGAAGCCTGAAGCAGTGCGAGAAAGACGAGCTCTACAAGTACTTCAGCGAGGTGGCCAAGGCAGTGCAAGCAGAAGTGCAGGCTGCCAGGCCAGTGTTCTTGCTCCAGCCAGCAGTCAAGCGAGCCTTTCAGGAGTTCCTAGAAGAGAAGTTTCCTGCACTGGCAAAGGCTCCAGTTTTCCAGGTTTCGCACGGCGGAGTTGCCGGTATCCGTGAAGCCATCAATGCAGGCTACCTGAAAGCTGTAGACCAGCGGCTCCGCATAGTCAAGGAAACCGAGGAGATCGAACAATTGTACGCCGAGCTGCTGCGTGGAGGAAAGGTTGCCTATGGTCCTGAACAAGTGCGCCAGGCCCTAGAATATAGTGCAGTCGAGAAACTCTACGTGCTAGAATCTCTTCTAGCGGAGCCGTGGGTGAAGGAACTATTAAGACTCGCGGAACAGACAGGAGCACAGGTTGTTTTCATTAATCCTTCCCACGAAGCAGGTGCTCGGCTGCAGGCACTTGGTGGGCTGGCAGCGCTGCTAAGGTTTCATATAGAATAAACCTTAAAGAAAAATAAATGCAGGAACTGAAGCTGCCTGTCGACAAAGCAGGTGCAGAAAAGCTGTACGATACTGCTCCTTCTGACGTGCGCAGCTACATCAACGAGTTCGAAGAAAAGATAGAGATACCGGACAGTCCAAGGTTTATCCGGCCAAAGGCACTGCAAGAACTGGAGCGAGTGCTGATCCACGACGTTGTCGACCAGCTGCTCGCGGAAATAATCTTCAAAGGTAAGGCAATAGTAGGCGTGCTGCTCGAAGGACCGCCTGGCGTGGGCAAGACAGAGACCGTGATGTCTGTTGCAGCGAAGTACAGGATCCCTGTCCTGAAAATAGTGAAGGGAGACATCATGAGCAAGTACCAGGGAGAGAGCGGCAACCGCATGGAAGCAGCAATGCTTGCAGCCGAAATCTACGGCAGGGAGCACGGAAAACCAGTATTTCTCATCATTGATGAGCTAGACACGATGGTGCCAGCACGTGGCATGGACGAGATGCAGGGAGCTGGTCAGCGCGAAGTCACCAACGTGCTGCTGAACTACCTTGGTTCCTCGCACTCGCCAATAAAATATGCCGTGCCTATAGGCATGACTAACCGCAGAGACCTGATCGACGAGGCAGTGGCGCGCCGCTTCGGCAAGACAGTGCTTATCTTGCCGCCGGACAGGCAGGAAGTGCTTGAGACGGTTAATAGAATACTGGCTGAGTGGAACGCGCGTGCTCCTGCGCACGGCTTACCGCAGCTGAAGCTCAGCGACATTTGCCGGCTAGAAATAGAGCGGTTGCTGCCCGGGGTCTCTTTCCAGATACTGAACAACGTGCTCAAGACAATGATCGAGCTCGCGGTGAAAAGTTCCAGAAACGCTCCTGTGGTAGAGCTGACAAAAGAGCACCTAGAGCAGGCACTGCTAGAATATTCCAGAGATATTATTAACTACATTACTAAAGGTTGCCAGGGATTTGACTTTCCTCTGGAAATTCGCCGCTCGCAAAACTACCTGCTTGCAAGAGTACACATGCTAATGATGCGCGCAAAAAGAGCAGCTAAAGTTTAGCCTTTTCCTTTGCTGCTTTCCACGCTACTTCAACTACCTGTTTAGGCAAGAAATTACTTGCAAGCTTCTTTATTTTCTTTAATCGCTGCTCTAGTTTTGTTAATTTTCCTGCTAGCTCGCAGAGTGCTGCACTACTATAAATACTGAACGACAGCGAGCGGACAGTTTCTAGTATAATAAAGGCTGCCTGGAAAAAGCTGTACAAGCTATCCAGAAACTCGCGCACGTACGGCTTTTGCCTGAACTCTTTGCTCCATTGGTCTAGCAGCATTAATTCCCTGTATTTTTGTTCCTTGAGCAGTCTACGCGCAAAGCTGCTGCACTTCTGTCTTGGCAAATTTTCGCGCAGATACAGCAAGTACTCAATTTCTTCTAGCAGCTTCGCATCCTTTATTCTAGCGCAAAGTAGCTTGTCTAGCTCGCGAAGATCTGGGCAAGGAAGGTAAGCAAGCAACCTTTTTATGCTCTCTTTTAGAGATCCTGCAACCTTCACTGCAGTGCACAGCTGCTTTACTTGTCTAGGAGAAATTGTGCTTGCCACGCTCCTGAAGTTATTGCTTGGCAGTGCCTCGAGATAGTAGTCTAGTTTTTGCCTGTACTCCTCGAAGTCTGCTCCTACTTCCTTTGCATAGTGTTCCAGCAAGCGGAGAACGTGCTTTACTGTGCGCTCCCTGCTCAGCTCTCCGGTGGTTTCGTAGTAGAGCAGCACGCCTGCTTCCTCTTCTCCGCGAGAGTACGCGTAGAGCAGCAGCTCTTTCAGCTTATGTTCATGCGTTCTCTGCAATAAATACTGCAGTGCCCTAGCATAAACTGTTTGAGCATACAGTTCAGAAAGCACCTGTTTAATTTTCTGGAGTTCAGTGTAAAGTTCAAGAATTATCTGGATAAAGGCATCGAGCTGCTTGCACGTGGTCTTTTCCAAAATTTTCATAGTTTAGTGTATTTAATTGCTCGGTATATTAAAAATTAGCTTTTAGTGCCTGAGCAGCACGCGGTTTCCCAGCACCTCGAGTATTTCGGGTTTGGCCAGTTCAGGAAACTTTCTTGCCAGCAGCTCTGCAGGATCCTCGCCGAGCAGCTCGCTTGGGCTAAGCTCCATTATTGTTTTAAGGACTTCTTTGTACTGTTTGTCTAGCTCTTCGCCGACAGCAGTATATATGAGCTGCGCAGCTTTTGTTACCAGCTTGTGCAGGCAAAGTACGTGCACGATCAGTGCGAGTCCAAGTAAAGGAAATGCTTCCTTGATAGACCTTACCTTTGTTGGAGCAAGCTTGTTCAGTAAAGCATACTTTTCTCCGAGCAGAGTCACTGCTTCGTTGAATATTTGCTGTGCGAGGTTCGTTCCTTCGACTGCAAGTAGTTCAAGTAAAGATTCCCTTTTCTTGAACAGTTTCAGCACCTTCTTCTTTATTATTTTGTACTGCAGCTTCTTGCTGCTCCTAGAAACCACAAACCTGAGTGCGTGCTCTGTCTCTAGCAGCTTCACGGCTGCTAGGTAGTCCAGCAGCAGGCGCAGGGAATACTTAAACACTTGGTTGTAGCAGACGTGCAGCAATATTTCAAGGTTAGAATCTAGCTGCTTTTTCTTGCTCACCAGCTGCTCCTTTTCTTCAGGAGTGAGCAGCTTATAGATAAAGTAGTAAGCTTTCGGCACACCCACTGTTTCTGCAAGGTCGAGCAAGTTTTCTTCGAACTGCTGCACTGTGCGGATGCTGTTGTGCAGCTGCAGCACCTCCTCGCTGTTCTCGAACATGTACTCTGCTAACCGCTCCTCGAATTTCTGCAGCACCGAGCGCTGCTCCTTTGTCGCCTTGTTGAGCGCTGCGCTCGCTGCCCTATAGAATATGCTGGCCTGAACCAGCGCCTGGTGCAGGATGCCGATAGCAGTAATAATGGTTTCTTGCGCTGAGACTACCTTCTCCACGAACTCTGCCTCGAGCAGCAGCTTTTCTCGCCTTTCTGCTGCTTGCATGAGCTGGCTAACTTGTTCCTCGTTGAGCATGCGTGCAAGCTTTTCTAGCTGTTCCTCAAGTTCTAGTTCTCCTAGCTCTTTCAGGCTTTCTCTGGCAGCCTTAATGTCCAAGCAAATATCTTTTATCCTTGCTAGGTTACGCTTAATGGAAGCATAAGTGTAGCTGCTCACAGTACCTTTTGCAATTTCGTTTATATTATCTTCTAACCTTTCTACACAGAATTTCAAATCTTCAAGATCAGAAACCAGGGACGCAAGGTCTGCAAGCTTGCTTGCCTCTTTCTTGAGCTGGTCTGCAGTAGGTTTTTCTAGCTGCCGCGCAAGCTGGAGAGCTGCAGGAGAGAGGCTAGCTCCGTGCTGCTTTGCCAGCCACTCAAAGAACTTTTCTGGTTCTAGCCTGTACAGCTTGCAGGCAGCTTCTAGCACCTTGGCGCTCTTGCCTGCTAGCAGTACTGCAGCGCCCAGCTCGATCAGCTCTTTCGCGGCTGGGTCTGGCAGCTTGCTGAGCTGGCTAAAATAAGCGCACCTGAGCAGGAGCTGCCTGCAGACCTGCTCGAGTTCTGCCTGCAGCTTTTTCGCTGCCTGAATTACTTGGATGAGCTGGCCAGCGAAGCGTGACATGGAATGATTCTTGAAACTATGTATTTAAATTTTGCTATATTTATAAAATAAGCTCTACTTCGTGGCAGTGCAGTATTCCTACCCTAAACACTAGTTTCTTGGCTGTCTGGTTAAGTGGCAGCTGAAACAGCACATCTCCTAGCACGTAACTGCGAGGTGCTACTTCGCCGAAGAAGTTTAGCTCGTGCACATGGACAGCTTCCTCTTTGATAGTCTGTGTAGCTCTAAAAGGAGGAATCCAGTTTAGTTGATCTTCCAGTACTCTTTTGTAGCTTTCACCTGTGTTGCTGACCAGCAAGAAATCCCATATAGTAGACAAAAATCTGCTATTATTTTCCAAATTTTCTATCTTCAGAGTAACTACAACAATCTTTTCTCCGGGAGCCGCAGAATAATAGGAATCGTCTTCTATGATATATTTTGTATACTTCACTCCTACTACTGTTATTTTCCAGCCATCTACTGTTATACTTTTCTTTCCAATTTTTAGCACAGAATGCTGCGGCACGCCTATTATCATTTTTAGTGTCAGCAAACCAAGGTGCACCGAAACTAGAATAAAAAGAGCAGGTAAGGCAAAAAACAGCAGCAACACTAACCCTAGAACAAAAGACATCGTGCTGCTCTTGCGTTTCGAGATCAAGTAGGCTGCAATAATCACTGCAGCCAAACCACACGCATATCCTAGCGCGACAGAGTAAGCAAAAGCGATAGGAAAGCTGAACACTGCAAGAAAGAAACCTGTAATAAATAGCAGAATAGCTCTTAGTAGCATTATATTCGTTAACCAATTTTTATATTTAATTATTTATCAATAATAAATCATGCAGGAAATTTCTCTGCCGCCGAGATTTATAGAAGCTATAGAACAGTTGCTAGATGGCAGATACTTGGACAAGTTCACGCAGTTGTACGAGCAAGGAGCAAGACTCCTGGAATTTTGGAAAAGGAGCGTTGGCTGGCTAAAAGGCCAAGTGGTGGAAACAGCCGTGAAAAACTTCGGCGAAAAGGTACTACAAGTCTTTCTTGGAGGAATAGAAGAAGACGAAAACGGAAAAATTAAAGTTGCTGACCGAGCAGCATGTGAATTTTATCAAACTGTTTTCGGAATACAAGTTGATAAATACAACTTGTTTGCTAAAGTAAAGTTCAAAGAAGAGCTAAACGAGCAAATAGATGTTGCTGCAACGCAGTTCACAAACTTCATTTCTGGCCTGCAAGACAGGCTAGAAAAACTACTTGAGCAGCTTGGACGAAAAATAGAACTTAAATTTAATGATAGCGAGCTTATCCAATACTTGCTTGAGCCGCAAAAATTGCTGCAAGACATTAAAGAATATCTTCAGTTGCTGCTAAATATGTTGCCGAATTATAATACTGCATCTTTTGTTTTATGGAGTGCGATGATGTTAACTTATTCTTACTTTTCTTCTATTTATCCTGTATTTAAAGAGAAGAATAAGTTTGAGCAATTCTGCAAGTTATATGGATACTCGCCTTATCTCGTTTTTCCGCTAAACAACAAGAACCTTGAAAATGAACTTGCACTTTATTCGTACAAGAATGATTCGATTGGTCGATTGATTATTGATATTATTTGGTATATTTGGACTAATTGGCCAATGATCTATGGGCTGCTCGCTAAATATTTCGTCAATCTTCCAAGTAATCCTTTGCTCGAATATTACAATATGTTGAAACAAAGAATCCTTTCTACATCTCCTGAATTGTTTAATGTAAAAATATATGAAAGCAATTATGAAATATCTTATTCGTTGCCATTAAACAAAACTACATATTACATAGAATTTACAATAGCACGAAGATGTCTAGATGGTACTCTATTTGTAGAAGCAACACCTCGAGTCTCGATTGTTGATGCTATTATGCAACTACAATATTTTATTTTTGGAGGCTATATGATTCTTTCTAAAATTTCTGTTTATAATTACGATAATAAAATTCACGTGTATTGGGAAATTTATTTAAAAAAATAGTTTAATCGAAAAATGAGATTCTTGAAACAAAATAAAATAATTACATCAAAACAAAGACTACGGAAAATTCGAAAATCAACTAGTAAATGTATTTCAAGTAAAATTAAGCACACAAACTCGCAAAAACACAAAGGAATAAATGAATCGCAGAGTTTGCTGCCAGATATTTCTGCATTTGCAATAACAGCAATTACACTCAAAGAAATTGGTTTAGTTAATAAAATAAAGTATGGAAGTAAGCTAAGATTACCTAATTTATTATCGATCGACAGCAAATTAAATGCTCATTTACAGCTAACAGAGAAAAAGCTTATAACAAGAATAGGTTTTACTGAAGCTACTTTTCGCTTACCAAATCTTAATATCTTTGATTTCTTGCAAACTAAACAAGTGCTTGAAAAAGATCTGTGCTGCCGGTATATTTTTGCCAGCAAAATAGCCTACAGGCTACCAAGCATCCAAAAGCTACTTTTTCTTATAACGCCGGAATTAGCACTTTCTGGTAAGCTCGATGTTTATATAAAATATAGTGAACTTGAAGAAGAAAAAGAAGATCTGGAAACTTCTCTCGACGAGCCAGTAGTTTTAGATTTCAGCAATTCTTCTGTCTCGGCTAGCTCAATAATAGCAGAAAACGAATATATAAAAGAAACAAAAAAGAAGCTGCTAGCTGCCAGCAAACTATTTTCGTTCAACTCTGCTTTACTCATTCTTGTTCAGCCCAGCAGCGAGAGCTATACTGAATATTTCGAGCAAGCTGCACGACTAATTTATCGAATCCGAAACGGAGGTTTTCCTGAACCAGTTATTATTTCTGACATGCAGCAGCTTTCTTCGCAGCTACCATTAATTTCTGACAATAATATTATTTCAATAAGAATTAATATAGAAAACGAAGCCAGCATTAATCAATTGTTCTCAAACAGCGAAATATTATCAGCTCTGCTTGACAAGATCAATCAATTATATTCGCGCAAATTTTCTGTTATTTTACTTTCATTTTACATCAATAACAAATATTATACTGAGATGAAAAATTGTCTTCTAAGGAAATTAGTCATATTATTGCAGCATGTTCGTAGCTACGTTAATCGTGCATGCTTTGTTATTGGCGATATACCTGAAGACATCGACATACCAGTAGTCTCTTTTCCGGTTCTATCAAGAAAAGAAAAAGAAACGCTTGCTGCAAGCATCCTGCAAGTAGCTGCTAGCATAAATGTACAATCAGATGCCTTCGGGAAAATATTCGAAAGTCTGCTAAGGTTCAGAGAAGAGAAACTCAAAGAAATTGCTTGCTCTAATGGTGGTCTATATTTCGATCTAACTGAAGCCAATGAAGGAAGCGAGTCAGAAGAGCATAGAACCATAAAGGCTGTGCTAGCAAAAATCTTAGCAAGAAAGCTCTGCAAAAAATACAGCAAGAAACCGGCTTTTTCTTGGCTGCACCAGCATATTCTCTCTGAACTTGAGCTAGGTACTGCTATGCCAGACATTTACTTTGTAGACGAGCAAACAGTTTACGAGATTGAAACACTCCACGGAGAAGACAAGAACGGTTTAAGCGTGCGCGACAAAATTAAACATACACTATTAAAATACAAGAACTGTGAAACTGTAAAGAAAATATATCTTATCTTCGATGCGCTTACCTATTTTTTGTACAAGAAAGATATTCTAGGAGTAATAAATAATTTAAAAGACGAAATTGACAAGAACATTTACGTTGCAGTGCTAAAAGCAGAAAACAGAAAGGTCAAGCTACTGAGCAAAAAACTTAGATAAGATTATTTTCTAGTAACTTTGTACTTCTTTGGTGCACACTTATACACTTCGCCTGCTTCGTGCAGCTCCCTGAACAGCTGCTCAAATTCGTGCTCTGTTAGCTTGCCAGTTTCCAGCACCTTTGATTTTATCTCCGCGTAAGGCACACCATCAGGAAACTGCTCCTCTAGTTTCTCGATTATGTCAATAATGAACTGCTTCTTTTGGCCTTTTGTCAACGAAGTACCAATCTCTAGGGCTCCTACATCGATTACTCCTGTTTCTGTGCGCGCTATTTGCTGGAGGCTGAAATTCATTAATCTTATTGCTACGTCTATATCTTGTACATCGACTGTTTCAGATAGTCTCATCCTTGCATGGGCCTGTGCTAGCCTTATAATAGCCTCGAGCTGGCGCTTGCTTATTGTAACGTAGTCGGCGCCAATCATTTCCTTGCGCTTCTGCACGTAGTAGTTGATTATTTTCTCGCGGGCGCGCTGGGTGAGCACTGGGCGGATCTCTCTGCGCGCGTAGGCAATGTACTTCCTGAGCAGCTCTACAGGTATCGGCGGACTGACCTTCTCTGGAGCAGTGTACGAGTCCACGATATGCTCTGCAACTTTCTCGTCGAAGCTTGGTTCTGGCACGTCGCGCAAGACAAAGATAAGGTCGAAGCGCGAAATGAGCTGCACTGGCAGCGTCTGCGCTATTACTTCTATTGGCAGCTTGTCTGCCGTGAACCTGATCTTTGGGTTGGCTGCAGCAAGAACAGAGGCCCGCGCGTTCAGGATTGTCACGATACCTGCCTTGGCGATGGACACTGTGCCCTGTTCCATTGCCTCGAGCAGGCCGTGCAGCTCCGACTTCTCGAACTTGTCCAGCTCGTCGATCAGGAGAATTCCTCCGTCTGCCAGCACCATTGCTCCTGCCTCGATGCTCCAGCCAAAGAACTTGTCCTTCACCGCTACAGCTGTCAGGCCAGCCACGGTGCTGGTCTTAGAGACCACATGAATAGCCTTTGGCGCCAGCTCCTTCACGAAGCGCAGCATCGCAGACTTGGCAGTACCAGGATCGCCTACCAGCAATATATGGATTTCTCCGCGCTTTGTCGTGCCGTCAGGCAGCGTTGTGCGAACTCCGCCGAACAGCTGCAGGGCAATTGCTAGCTTGATGAGCCTGTACTCGCCCGGCAAGTAGATGCTCGGAGCAATAGAATCGATTATTTTGTCTTCTAGGTCAGGATCCTTCGATAGCTGGTAAATCCTAGAAATATCATCTTCAGATATTTCTATTTCTTCGAACTGCTTTGTTTTCTTTTCTATATGCACGACTTCAACGTATGTTTTCAGCACAGGAGATTGTGGACTCTCGAGAGTAAATTTCGGTATTCCTACAATTTCTATGTTATCTCCAGGTTTCACGCTACCTGCTATATCATCTGTCAGCCAGGCTTCTATGGTGTAGGGCTCCTGGCCTCCGCCTATTTCTTCTGGCAGTTCCTGGACAACAAGCAGCTGCACGTCGATGAGCTTAGACGCCTCGAGTTGAGGTTCCATTCTTACCTTGCAGTTAGGACAGCGAGGTATGTACCTGCGAAACTCGTACTTTGCGCGGATGAGCTGCACGGTGTACGTGCCGCACTTAGGGCACACGAACTTGACCATGTAGAGGCAGGGCTTCACGTAGCTTGCCCTGCGGACAAGCGCGTTGAACTGCACTAGCCTCCCGATGTGCGCGCTGCGGATGTTGCGGATAAGCAGCTTATGGCTGCGCGGCAGGTTCTTTATCCTGACATTTATTTTTACTTCCTTGTCCCTGTATTCTGGAGGCAAAGGTAAATCTAGCTCTTTCAGCGCAGCTTCTGCAGCCTCGATTGCTTCTTCTGGACGCAAAAGAACATGCTGGGCTAGCGGTTCATCGAAGTTTTCTATGTCTTCTAAAGAGATAACAAGTGATCTCTTCTTAGGATAGTTTTTTGCTAGTTTAGTAACTTCGTCTATGTACACTTCTGTAAAAAACCTCTTGAACAGATTCTCTAGGTCTGACTGCGTGTATAATACTTGCTTTGGCATAACCCACTGTTAATAAGTAGACTTTGCCTAGATTGTACTGGCAAGAACCTAGTAAAACTATTTGACGATGCCGTAGCCTGCTAGCCTCCAGCGGTTACCCACGTTCCTGCTAATGGCAACCCTCCAGCCTGGCTCGGCGACCACGGGCTTGCGCAGCACGATCTCTGCTGTCTCGCCTGAAACTTTCTTGACCATGCCCAGCGTGCTTGCAGTACCTACGTTCAGGAGCAGCTGCTCTCCTGGCTTGAGGTTCTCGACGTGCACTTCCTTTTCTAGGCCAACGTAGCGCTCCAGCAGGTGCACTTCCAGCACAAGCTCCTGCAGCGGTTCAGGGACCTCGCCCGCTAGGCCGACAACCTGTCCAGCTAGCCTGTCAGACTTAGTGAGCGTGGGGTCAAGCAAGGTGCCAATAGAAATTAGTCCGCCAGGTGCAGCTTCTTCGAGCTCGTAGTTTCTCCAGCGCAAAGAAACTATACGTGAATAAAGCGGCTGCCAAGCATTTTTGCTTTTCAGAAATATTCCTGGTCGAATTTCTATTTCTTCTCCAATCTTGAATTTTCCTCTTAGGATTGCTCCACCAAGCACGCCTCCTTTTAGCTGCTCTATCGGTGTGCCCGATTTGTTAACGTCGAAGGTGCGGACCACAAGCATTAGCGGACTGCCGCTCGCAGGCTTTTCTGGCGGTTCTAGGTATTTATAAATAGCCTGGATGAGCGCGTCGATGTTTGCCCTGTGAGACGCAGAGACAGGAATTATGGGCACGTGCTCGTAGCCGTAAGTTTTGAGAAACTCTTCTATCTGTTCGTAGTTCTTTATTGCCTCCTCTTCCTTTACTAGGTCAATCTTGTTTTGGACAACAAGTATTTTCTTTATTCCTAGAAGCTGCAGTGCTTTGAGGTGTTCCTTTGTTTGCGGCCTCGGGCACGGTTCATTTGCAGCAATTACTAGTAGGGCAGCATCCATTACTGCCGCACCAGAAAGCATTACAGTCATCAGGCTTTCGTGGCCAGGAGAATCGACGAACGAAACTATCCTGGCAAGTTCCAGCTCTTTGCCGCAGACTCTGCAGCGCCTGTCCTCGAAGGCCTGAGAAGCGTAGGCTTCAGGAACGTCGTGCTCCTTGCACTTATAAATAAACAGGTCAGCATAGCCTAGCTTTATTGTAATTCCTCGCTTTATTTCTTCGCTGTGCTTGTCTGTCCACTCGCCTGTCAGTGCCTGGAGCAGCGTTGTTTTTCCGTGATCTACATGGCCAGCAGTGCCGATGTTCATTACTGGTTGGAGACGCATGAATATCAGCCTTTCTTTAGCCAGATAGCAACAGAGAGCACAAGGATAGCAAAGGCCCAGAAGTTATGCTGAGGATTGTTATAAAATATTAGTGCTGAAATAATAATTCCTGTAACAAGGATAATATATTTGCCTACTCTAGCAATTATTCCTGCAAGCAGCACAATAATCAAGGTAAAAATGTAGTATTCTAGCAGCTTGGCAACTGCTGGAGAGATTCCTAAGTGCTTTGCAAGAAACTTCGCTGCAATTTCAGAAAAATTAGCGATGTATTCTACAATTTTCTTGTTGATGAAAGTTTTCGAGAATGAACTAATTGTGTGCTCGGTGTAGTTTGCTGCTGCCTGGATTAGGCTACTAACATTTGCCTTGCTCGAGTTAGTAGTATTACTAGCAGCAAATGCCTGCGGAAGAAGCAGAATCAGGGCTAGCAGAGCTAAAAGAAAACGCATAAGCGTTAAAAGAAGTAGCCCTTAAAAAACTTCTTTTTGTACTCTTCCCAGAGTTCCTTTTCATCCGAGCGCAGATAATCCCAGAGCTTTTCCTTGAGCAGCTTCATGTCATTGTAGCCTAGCTTCGTGTAGTACAAATAATCTTCTTTCAGGTTTCTACCAACCACTCCTCCTTCAATCGAGACAGCTACTTCTTTTCCAACAATTGCTTTCTTTACAGTCTCTCCTTTTTCTTGAATTTCTTTTAGCGTACCTATCTCTTTTCCGTCTTCCCTTATTATAGTTACTCCTGGTCGAAGTGTCCCTGCAAGAATTTTTATTCCGACAATCGCCGGCTTCGATTTCCTGAAAATAAACTCAGGAAGTAGCTTGAACTTGCAAGGAAGTACAATTTTCGAGAAAAGTTCTTCTATTTCTTGCTGCTCTAGCTGCTTCACGTATTCCTGAAATTGTTCTACTAACTTGTATATTACATTATCAATGATTATCTTTATTCCTTTCTCTAGAGCATAGTCGAGCGCCTCGTCTGTAATATCAACGTTAAACCCGAGCACGACTCCGTACTTTTTGTTCTCGGCCTTAACTAGCTCTGCTAGCAGCACATCTTCCTTGCTTATTATTCCAATGTCCGCTTTTCTCACAGGAATTCCTGCCTTTGTTAGCTCGTACAAGAGTGCTTGCAATGTGCCAAAGGTGTCTGCCTTGACTATTACTCCTGTACGCTCGCTCTGGAAAATTACTGAGCTGAGTTCTCTTTGCAGGCACTCGAGCACCTCCTGCTCGTTTTCTACTACTAGCAGCGGCGAACCGGTAAGCGCGCCTTCTGGTTCGCGTACCACCAGCTTGACGCCTGCTGCTGCAGCAACTTCTTCTACTGGCACAAAGTCTGCGATAGAACCGCGCGTCTCTTTTAGCGGTTTAGGCAAATAGATTCCCTTCACTACAGTTATTCTAGGACCTTGTTTAGTGAGAAAGGCTACCTTGTCTCCTACGCGTAGCACGCCATCGTAAATTATAACATCGAGCGTTGTTCCTGCTCCTAGCACTTCCTTTACTTCAATGATGCTTCCTTTTGCTGGTCCTTGGACGTTTAGTTTAAGCCTGTCCTCAAGATATTTTTGTGCAAGGCCAGCAATAATTAGTAAAAGATCAGCAATCCCTTCTCCTGTTTTTGCAGAAGTAGGCACTATAGGTACTGTTGACCTGAAGTCTGAGATGTTGGTGTACAAATCAGCTGATATGTCAAAGTAGGAAAGGTCGCCAACAAGCATGTACAATCTTTCCTCGAATTCTTTTTTTGCTTCTGGTCGCTGCTTTTGGTAGCTGAGCATGAAAGGTTCTCCTGGATAGCTGCGCCAACCAGGCACTAGATCGAGCTTGTTTGCCGCCACCACGAAGGGTGTGCCTGCCTGCTTGAGCAGCTCAATGCATTCCTTTGTCTGCGGCATCACCCCCTCGTTAATGTCAATTACAAGCACTGCTAAGTCCGCGAGTGTTCCTCCGATCCTGCGCATTGTCATGAAGGCTTCATGGCCAGGAGTATCAATGATAAGAATACCTGGTATTTTCAGCTGGAACCTGAACTTGTCGAGCAGCGGTTTTGTGACACGAAGAATCACTTCGAGCGGAATCTCTGTTGCACCAATGTGTTGGGTAATTCCTCCTGCTTCCTTAAGCTGTACTGCAGTACCTCTGATTTTGTCGATGAGGCTAGTTTTTCCGTGGTCAATGTGACCCAGGAAGGTAATGATAGGTTTCCTGAGCATGTTTTTCTGGCGAAATTTTTTAAAATAGCTGCCGCTGTGTTATATAAGTGCTGCGTGCACCCCCGTGGTGTAGCCAGGGAGCATGCGGGATTCTGGGTCCCGTGGCCGGGGTTCAAATCCCCGCGGGGGTACCACTGTCCTTTATTCTTGCCAGCAGAACCACCAGTCGAGGCAGTGAATTTCTCCGCGCTGCTTTTTCTTTTCGCGCTCTTCCTTTTCCTGGAGCGTGCTTGCAGGCGGTATAATTAGCGCGTTGCCTACTACTGTGCTGCTCTTCCAGGTGAGCCTGTCGCACCACCAGTTGGCCGGAGTGGCAACGCCCTGCTCGTCTGCAGTCTTTAGTGCTAGCACAAGACGGAAAATTTCCTGCACGTTTCTCCCAACTTTAGGGGGATAAACCAAGGAAGCTCGTACCCTGTCTTCTTTGTCGACTACAAGCACTGCGCGAGGAAGACCGTCTCCTAGAATGCCTAGAGTCCTAGCAACCTTGCCCTCAGGATCAGCAATAATAGGAAAAGGAATCTCGTAGCCTAGACGTTCCCTGATCCACTCCATCCACTTGACGTGCGAGTATACCTGATCTAGGCTGAGTCCAATCAGCTCGCAGCCCAGCTCCTTGAACAGCTCGTACATCCTGGCAAACTCGACAAACTCCGTGGTACAGACAGGAGTGAAGTCTGCTGGATGGGTAAAGAGCACGAACCACTGCTTCAGGGGCAGCTTCAGCTTTCCGTGAGTTGTGTGCACTTCCATTTCAGGAAACTTCTGGCCTGGCAGCAGCATGAGAAAAATAGTATATGGAAAGATTAAATAATGTAATTGTCGTACGGTGTTTCTATGTCAAGGTAAAAACCGTACTTTATTAGCTTCTTATATGCTTCTCTTGTTTCTTTCCTCTTAAAAAGCCTGGCTAGTCTGTAGCTAGCTAAAGGATAGACGAGGTTTTCGCTTTCTAGCACAGCAAACAGCCTCTTAAAATCTATTCTATTATATAAATCGGCAAAAAAGATCCTTAGATCATGCGTTAATGCTATTACAACTTTGCAGCCATTTACTTGCTCTTGCAGAATTTGTTCTGCGAAACTTTTCTGGAAAGAATCTTTCGGCACACAGTAAATTAGTCTGCAGCGTGGCCACAGCTCGTCAAGAGTTGCTAGCATGCTGCAGTTTTTGCCTTTTAGTTCTGCTAATCTAGGAATGCTGGCAGCATCAGGATCGTCTGGCCTCGCTTCGTAAATTCTCATGTCGCGCTTAAGGTATTCTTGCATAAACTTTTCTGTGTTAGGGAATGCTGCAACCACCTGGTCTATGTATGCAAGCAGATCCTGCCTGAATTTTTCTAGCCAGCGAGCAGCAGAAATAAGCGCATCAAATATATTACTGCCAAGCTCTCCTCTAATTTCTAGTTCTATGCAGCATCTTTCAGGAGCTACAGGAAGCTTTGGTAGCAGCTTTATTCTAACCAAAGGTTGCATTTCCCAAGAAATCTCGAGCAGCACTGCATCAAGGAAACTAGACTGCTTAAAGGATACTTGCACCTTCCTGGCTTTTTCTTGTCGAGTAATTTTTAGCTCGTACTCTGCCTGCCAGACCACGAGACTGTCTCCAAGCCTTTCTGCGCCGTACTTTTCTGGTTCTGCAGCCACAGCTTCTGCTAGCTTGCCTAGCTCAAGCACACTCAAAAATACATTAATTATTGATATAGGATATATGTAATATTTTAATATAAAGAGCCAGCGAACAACTTCTGGGTGCTGCGCAAGAAAGCTGTTCCTGGAAAGCAAAGAGCAGTAGAGCTGCCGCGCTCGCTGCACGTTTTCTTTACTAAATATGTAAAAGTATAATTTACTATATACATAATATTTTATGTCATAACATTTTTTCTTTGCGCGCTCAAGCAGTCGCTTGTAGAATTCCGCGTTCCAGCTAGCCCAGTGCTTGTCTGCTAGTCCGTGCAGCACCGCAAGCGCACCTGCTAGCCGAGAACTTACCCAGGCGAGAGAAGGACCAAAGAGCAGCAAGTAAGGAGGCTTTATCTGCAGGAACTGACAGTGCTCGCTGCAGTAATGTTTGATTTTCGCTGCAAGTTCCTCGGTGCTTTGTACTACGTCGAGCAAACCTTCTTTTAGTAGCCTTGCTCGTAGCTGCAGGGCAGCTTTTCCGAGAAGCAGCTCTGGCTGCAGCACTTTTTCTCGGAGATTCAGCGCGAGCTGCATAGTTTCATGGCACAGAATGTGAGACAATATAAATAAACAGTGCGAGAAATTTTTATATATTAATTTCCGGTTTAGTTTTTGCCCGACGGTCATAGGGAGAGGGGAAACACCCGTACCCATCTCGAACACGGAAGTTAAGCCCTCTCCCGTTGGCGGGAGTACTACGGTCCTCGAGCCGTGGGAAACCGCCAAGCCGTCGGGCACTACAGCATTGTATTTATTGCGGGATGTATGCCTAGACCTACTGGTCCAACAGACTTTCGTGTAAGGCTGCTCGTACGCAGACTCAAAAAACTCTCGCGCGAGACCGGGAAAGCAATCTGGAAACGTGTTGCGCTAGAGTTACTCAAGCCAAGAAGACAGCGAGCTGAAGTTAACCTTTACAAAATAGAGAAATATGCTAATCCAGGGGACATTGTAGTAGTTCCTGGCAAAGTTCTTGGAGATGGGGAGCTTAGCAAGCCGGTTACAATTATTGCCTTAGCAGCTTCTCAGCAAGCTCTTGAGAAAATAAAGGCAGCTGGCGCGCAGTTTATTTCTTTGTTTGATATTAGCGGAGAAGAAATAAAAGGAAAGCGCGTATGGCTAATGAAGTGAGTGCTATGCAGCTGCCAGACAGCGAAATAATTGTGCTGGACGGCAAGAACAAAAAAATGGGCAGGCTTGCTTCTGTTACTGCTAAACTGCTGCTTGAAGGTAGGCAGGTTATTGTAGTCAACGCAAAAGATATAGTGCTAACAGGCACAAGGCGCTGGGTGCTAGAATACTGGCACCGAAAAGTTTCTCGTTCAGACATCGCAAATCCTAGAAGGTACGGTCCGAAGATTCCGTTGCGCCCAGATCTCTTCTTTAAGCGGGTTGTTCGTGGCATGCTGCCAAGAAAGCAGTGGAAAGGTCGAGCAGCGCTCAAGCGCCTGAAGGTCTACATCGGTTTTCCGCAAGAACTGGCAGACAAGTATCCTGTGCTCGATCTCCAGGAGATCGACATTTCTAATACCCAGCTTCCCAGGAACAAGGTAGTGCGTCTAGGAGAGCTCTTGCAGCTGCTTGGCTGGAAGCCAAGAGGTGAATAGGCATGCAGGAGCTGCAGCGAGTTGTTGTGGCTTCCGGTAAGAGAAAAACAGCGATTGCGCGTGCAGTTATAACTCCTGGTAAAGGAAGATACAGAGTTAACGGTAAAATCGTGCATTTTTATGCACAAAACGAGCTTGCCAGAATAAAGATGCTCGAACCAATAATTCTAGCTAGAGGTATAGTTCCTGTAGACGAAGTGGACATTGATGTATCTGTGCGTGGCGGCGGATTTATGGGCCAAGCAAATGCTGTGCGTGCAGCAGTTGCTAAAGGTCTAGTAGAATATTTCCAGAGCGAGCAGCTAAGGAAAGTCTACGAGCTGTTTGATCCCTGGATGCTAAAAGATGATCCGCGCAGAACACTGCCCCACCATGGACCTACGCGTTCTCACCGTGGTCCTAGAGCAAGAAGACAGACATCGTATAGGTAGGTTAACTATGATGTTTCCTCCTCGCTGCTTTACCTGCGGCCGAGTGATAGGTCATCTCTGGGAGAAATACTTGGAAGAGGTGCGTAAAGGAAAGTCTCCTGGCAAAGTACTAGACGAGCTGGGCATTAAGCGCTACTGCTGCAGAAGAATGTTCATTACTTTTGTAGAATATATCGACGAAATAATGCAGTATCCTAGAAAGCGCACGCAGTAGATCTAGAAGTAATGTTCTAGTCCAGGGTAAACAACCTGCAAGAAATCTCTCGCAAAAACTACCTGCTTTCCTGTGCGCCTGCGCAGTTTTTTCTCTAGTGCAGGAATGTTGTCGCGGATAATCGTGAAGCCAAGGTGTGTAACAAAAACTTGCCGTGCCTCTACATGCAGGAGCAACTTTTCCAGGTCTTCGAGGTTCATGTGTCCAGGACTTCTTCTTCCATAATTGCTGAGACAGTTCACTACTAGCAGCTCGCACTCTTGGTAGCTCTCTGCTAGTTCAGGGAAATATTCTGTGTCTGAAATGATGCCTAGTAGACCATCTGGAGTCTGGAGCTTTAGCCCAAAAGTTAGAGGCTCATCGTGCTTTAGCCCAACTAGCTCTGCCTTAACATCCTTTACCTGGAAAACTCTGCTCTTAGGAAATTCTACTATTTCTTTTACGTTCTGCTGGTAATAAGAAGGAATGTACTTCTCGAACTGCTCGTATCCTCGGAGCACGCATGTGTTTGAAACAAGCAGCCCTCTCCTGTACTTCCCTCCGCTTGTCATTGCCTCGATCAGAGCGCTGGCATCGTTGACGTGGTCGAGGTGGTCGTGCGTGACTACAAGCACGTCTACTTGTTCTAGCTGCACCTTTGCTTGTCTAGCAGTCAGCAGCGCACCAGGACCAGGATCAATGTAAATTCGTGTCTTGCCTACCTCAACGTAGAGACCGCCAAACCTGCGCAGCTGGCGCTGCAGCACCAGCCTGCCCCCTCCTGTTCCAAGGAAGATGAGGCGCATCGCACGTTTTTATAGTGGGGCAGAAGGTTAAATTTAGCCGTACTGCCCCCGTAGCTCAGCTGGTAGAGCGCCCGGCTGTTAACCGGGAGGTCCCCGGTTCGAATCCGGGCGGGGGCGCCATTTTTATATTCTGATTCATGCGATATGTTATGGAAGATGAGCAACTAAAAGAATTAGACGAGTTCTTAGAAAAGGTAAAAGAACTAGAAAGCGATGAAGGGCAAGGATGATGAAGTAAGCCTACTCCCGACAAATGAGGAGTGAGCTGTTAGCTGATACTATGCTTATTCTTGAAAATGTAAGTTTTGGCTACAAGAAACACTGTCCTGTGCTCGCAGAAGTTTCTTGCCAGTTTTCTCCTGGGATAAACTTGCTGCTAGGAGAAAACGGCAGTGGGAAGTCTACATTGCTAAGAATATGTGCAGGAATTCTTGAACCGTGGAAAGGAAAAGTCGAGGTGAACGGAAAACCAATAGAAGAAATTAAACCGAGAATTGCATTTTCGTCGCATTTTCCTGGATTAATCGAATCTTACACAGTCAAAGAAAACATCAAATTTTACATGGAAGTTAAGGACTGGAAAGAATTTCCTGAAAATGTAGTGCGAGTTCTTGGCGTAGAGAAATTCATGGAAGAAAAAGTCTGCGAGCTTAGCCATGGACAGCGCAAGCGAGCTGCACTCGTGGCTGCACTGCTAGGCGAACCAGAAGTTATTCTGCTCGACGAACCGACTACAGGTCTAGACCAGACAGCAGTACATGCGCTCTTTAAGTTACTGCAAGAACTGAAAGATAAAATAATAATAGTTAGTAGTCACGATGCTGCAGCTATTGGTAACCTTGCAGACAGAGTTTATTTAATGAAGCAGGGAAAGCTGCAGTATCTTGGTCCGGCCGATTCTGCTCTTGCCTGGCTAAGAGTGCAGCTGAGAGCTCCTGGAGCAGGCAAAATTTTTCAGCAACTAGGAATAGAATATAAAGAGCGAGGCGATATTTACGAAATTATCATCAAGAAAGAACAACTAGTAGAAATTATAGAAATGCTTAAAGCAGCAGGAATAAATCCTGTTATTATTTCAAGCTTACCAGACATTGAAAGATTGCTGCACTGATAAAATGGGTGCCATAACAGCATACAGCAAAAGATTAGTGAAATCTCTTAACTGGATAATTTTTAGCGCTGCTGCAAATTTCGGCTTTCTCGGTCTAGTTTATGCAGTTGCGCACTTTGCTCCTTATGCTTTTACTCCAGCAACTAGGCACCAGCTAGCCTACTATGCGCAGCACTGGCTACACGTAACAGGCAAATCTGCACTGCTGGCAGCGCTAAACTTCATGGTACCTTACTTAGTAGTGCTTTGCAGCACTGTAGCAGCGGCAGCAACACTCTCTGCAGAAATATACCGCGACAGAAAAGCAGGAGCTCTCGAAGCAATGCTTGCGTACAGTTCAAGGAAAAAGCTGCTCACTGCTATGCTGCTTTCAGCAATAGCAGTAGGTCTAGGAAGCTACTTGATAGGTTTACTTGCTGCTCTGCTATTCATAAAATTTGCAGGTTCATCCCTGGCTTTTAATAATGCGCTGAAAATGCTAGGTTACTTCTCTGTGCTTTGTGTGTTCTGTGAACTGCTAGCTGTTTTGCTGGTGCTCTATGCTCCTAAATTGTTTGGCACAAAGCTGTACGGCTCGCTGCAGAATCTAGGAATGCTGCTGGCACTCCTACCCGTGCTGTTTATCTGTTTGCTGGCAGCTTTTTGCCCGCAGATAAATCCAGTGAAGCTAGCACTCTACACATGTGCTGCTGCGCTGGCAGGTATAGGAGTGCTAGCTGCTGCGTTGCTGCGTACATCTTCAGTAAACTTCCTGCCAGAAGAGTAACATTTTAGTATAGGAGCTAAAAGTCTAGTCTATATGATTGTGGCTGATGCTCCTATCATTAGCTTTTCTAAGCCCAGCAAGCTAGCAAAGAAGTTTGTCCAGCAAGTGCTCCGCAGCAAAAAATTCTCGCAGATCGAGCAGCTTGCTCTCCTTCTTTCTGTTAAAGAGATCCAGGCATTTGCTGCCTGCATGCAGAGCCTAGGAGTAAAGAACTCGAAGGAGCTGCGCAAGGAACACGTTAAGTATTACTTATACATAGCTGCAAGCGTGCCAGAAGTACTAGTTCTCTTTTTGCGCGATTTTCTTGGCAGGCGCGACCTTGCTGCAGCAGTGCTTGCAGAGCAAGAGCAGGTCATGCAGGCACGGTTGCTGCTACTAAATTACCTTGCCTGGCTGAAGAAAAAGAGGCTAGAAGAGCACCAGCTTGCTGCAGCATATTCTGCAGCTAAAAAATTCCTAGCATACATGCTAGGCTTCAAGGGAGTAACACTTAGGCAGCTGTCTGCCAAGCACATTAAGCAGTTTGCCGAAGAAGCTCTAGGTAAGCTTTCTGCAAGCAAGCGAAGAGAAATCCTTGCGAGCTTGCTGCACTTTTTCAAGTTCCTGGAGCGCCAGGACCTGCAGGCTGCCTTGCGCAGGCTGCTTATTCAATAATTATATTTTATTTATGACATAATATATTTTCATAATATTTATATAATATATGTTGGTTATCCTTATCTAGCAAGGAAAGGGTAGTTACAGATGCCTGGAAAGGGAGGAAGAGGAATTAGAATTAGCATAAACGTAGAGAAGAAGACAATTTCTACCAAGCTGCTCGAGTTCTTGCCCAAAGAAGAGTTCGACGATTTTAGGCAAATACATACAAGTCTAGGTTTCAGGTTCAGTAGGAAGACAAAATCTAATTATATTGTCTACGATAAGGAAGACTTCGAGCAGTTTGCCGAAGAGTACATTAAATTGATGAAAAACAGGTTCAAGGATAAGGTAAGGATCGAGAAACGCTGAGAACTGGTGGGCCCGGGGGGATTTGAACCCCCGTCACCGGAGCTGGAGTCCGGCAGGATGACCTTGCTACCCCACGGGCCCGCCACTATTCCTTCCTAGACAGTAATTATATAATGCTTCTTGCTAGACTAAAAACCAATGCGCTGCCAGGCAGCAGATGCGTTCAGGATAATTATCCTAGTAATTATTTCAGCCCTAATTCTTGCGCTTTTCCTTTCGCTTGGCAGCCGAATTCAGCAGCTAAGAAAGCCTGTGCTTTACAGTAGTTTAAGGAGATAATGCTGAGAGTATATCCTGCAAGCAGCAAGTTCATTAAGTATTTGCTGGCAAATTTACTCGCTTATGCGATATTACTGGCAACAGCAGGCTTCTGCTTTGGCGCGCAATTTTTCTCGCTTTTGTTTATACTTGTCCTCCAGCCACTGCTAGTAATCATTTTCGAGCAGGTAACTGCAAGGCTGGCAGAGCCAGTGCTGGGAGTTGTCGAGTCTCGATACTTCCTTATTGTTTACCTTCTCTGCTACGCCGAGGCTGCTACTCTACGCTATGGCTGGTGTCTTCCGCTCGTCTATTTTTCTCTGGCCTGCCTATTTAATGTAATAGAATACAGGATCTTGCGACCAGTGCATGATGAATAATCCGGAAGCTGAGCCGTGACGAGACCGACAGGAGCTGAACATTTAAATACAGCGAGTCAGACAATAGGCTACAAACCTGCAGGGAGCATGCACGTGCTGGATATAAATCTCCAGCAGCTAGCAAGGAGATTTTCTGAGCTTGGTGCCGAGTATTTTGGACTTTTTGAGATTTGCGGAGTGCGAGGAGAGCTAAACACTATATTTTCTAGCTTGCAGCAACTATTAACTTGCGGAGCAGCGCTTCTTGCAGCAGGAAAAAGAATGGTTGCACGGCCATCTATGTTTGGTGCATTCGAGTGGTTTCCTTCAACTCTCAGAGAGCAAGAACTCGGTAAAGGTCTTCGTTCAGCGAAGTACTGCTCGCCTTACTACAGTATAGAAGCAGCAGAATACGAGCAAGGACTAGAAGTAACTGTGCTAGTGCATAACATTGTCACTCTTGCAGCATATTCTGTCGTGCTCCGCTACCCTTCCGCGAGAAAAGGCATACCTCCACTGCTGAAGCTGGAGCTTAAAGCAACGAAAACTAGACAGGTAACAGTAACAGTATATAAATGTTCTGAACGCGAAAAGTTCGATGAGCTCGTGAAAGAGCTGGCGCTGCTCAGACCTTTTAGGCTGGAAGCCTGCAAGGAAGAAAGAGTTGACAGCTGGAGAGTGCTCTACTGCAGCAAGGCAATAGCCTATCTGAAACAGCTAGATATTGCCTGGCGACTCTTCGAAGCAGGAATGTTCAGGGCAGAAACAGCAAAACGAGCTGCAGAACTCTTTAATTGCTGGACTCAACAGCAAGATCTGTCTGCAGTTAAATTAAACAAGAACGAAGAAGTAGTTATTGTGAAAGGAGAGAAAAGGTTGAGATAACCATGGAACTAAGTATTCCTCTAGAAAAGAAGCTAGAAATGGTAGTTGTAAAGCTAAGCAATAATTTACTCGCTCCTATTTCTCAGCAGCTCGAGCTTGTATTGCAGCTAGCAGCAGGAGCAAAGGAACTCTGTGTTCGACGTAAAGCTGTAGGAAGAAAAGTAGTGGTTGGAAAGTACTGCTTTGCCATAACACTGCATTACCTGAAAGGCAGTTTCTTGGCAGCAGGAGTTGCGCGAGAAGAAACACGCGTACGCATATATGCAGCAATTCTAGTTGGCTGGATAGGAGCAAGGCACAGGCACCTACTAGAAACTAGACCAAAAATAAAAGTGCTGCAAGTTCGTCAAGACCAAGAATTTGGCGATCATCTAGAATACTTTGATGCAAGCATAAATGATGTTGAACTAGCAGGCAGAAGAGTGCTTGCAAAGTCTGAGCCAGGAACATTTCTTGAATTCACTGTTTCTAGAGGAGTAAACCTAGAAGAACTGGAACCGTACGATATTTTCTATGTAGGCACAGAAAAAGAGCTGAGCGAGGACCATCTAGTGCTTCGATTAGTTTATTATGAGTTCAGCACCTACGAAGCATCGCTGCTCCGCGAACTTTTAAGACTACTGTCCACCCCAGCAGTCAAGCTGTTCTAGCTTGAGCGCTGCGCCTCGCGCGCAACCTTTTAACTGCTGATAATTTAATGCATCTGTATGAACCTGCTCCATGATCTTCCGCCTGGACCACAGGTTCCTGAAATTGTTTACGCTGTCATAGAAATACCTAAACGCTCAAGGAACAAGTACGAATACGACAAAGAGCTTGGCATCTTCAAGCTAGACCGTGTACTTTATTCTCCGATGTTCTACATTGTTGATTACGGTTTTATTCCGCAGACACACTACGACGACGGCGATCCTTTAGACATAATGGTGCTGGTCGACGAGCCGACGTTCCCTGGTTGCCTTATCAGGGCAAGACCTGTTGGCCTGCTAAGAATGATAGATGCTGGCGAGCGAGACGACAAAGTTCTTGCTGTACCTGTAGATGATCCGCGCTACGCAGAAATCAAAGACATATCCCAGCTTCCCCAGCACCTACTCAAGGAACTGGCTCACTTCTTCCAGAGATACAAAGAACTGCAAGGCAAGGAAGTTATATTCGACAAGTGGGAAGGGGCAGACAAGGCAAAAGAAGCTATTCTTCGTGCAGTAGAGCTGTACAAGCAGAAGTTCAGGAAACAGTGAGAGCATGTACAAGCTAGTAGAGGCAGAAGATATTGTCAGGGTAGATCCTTCGCTCTTTGGCGAGGAGCTGGAAAAAATTCTTTTGCGCGAGCTGCGCGAGCGCTATGAGGGCACAGTTTCACGAGAGCTCGGAGGAATTGTTGTGCTCGTGCAGCGGGTGGTGGAGGTTGGCGAAGGAGAAATATATTTAGGGGACGGTGCGCCTTACTACCGGGTAAAGTTCGAGGCACTGATTTTTTCTGCGGAAAACAAAGAACTCTTTAAAGGTATTGTCGAGGACGTTGTGCGTTTCGGAGCTTTCGTGAACATTGGCTCATTTAATGCTCTGCTGCACATTTCGCAAATATTCAACGATCCTGCTGTAGTCGATGAAAAGAACAAGTGTATCATCAACGAAAAGACAGGAGAACGATTAACTGTAGGAGACCTTGTCCTTGTACGCGTGATAGGAGTCAGCTGGGCGCAGAAGACTGCTGATGTGCGCATTGCCGTGACAATGAAGCAGCCAGGACTAGGAAAAATAGGTGAAAAGAAATGATGTTCAAGGCATGCAAGCAGTGTGGCAGGCTAGTTCCTAAAACAGAAGAGCGCTGTCCTTATTGCGGCTCAAAGGAATTTTCAGAAAAGGTTGCAGGAGCAATCTTTATTTTAGATGCCCAGCACTCTATTATTGCAAAAATATTAAATAAAGAAGAAGGAATTTTTGCGCTCAAGCGAGAGTGAGAAGTTATGAAAAACATAGTAATCCTTGAGGAAAAGGACAACCCGCTGCTCCACAGAAAAGAGTTAGTAGTAGAAATTGACCACACACAAGAACCTACTCCTTCGCGAGAAGAGGTAAGAAAGAGAATTGCTGCAATGAAAGGAATCTCTGAAGAGCTCGTGATCGTGCACAGCATAAAGCCAATGTTTGGTGTAGGAAAATCCAGGGCTTTCGTAAAAATTTATGAGTCGCTAGAAAAGCTGAAAGAAATTGAGCCTGAACACATTCTTAGGAAACATGGTCTAGCGCAGTGAGAGTAATGGCAAAGAAAAAGCGGCAGGTCTGGAAGTATTACCGCGTTGAGGGCGGCAAGCTTGTGAGGCTTAAGCGTCACTGTCCTAGGTGCGGCCCAGGAGTGTTCATGGCCGAGCACCCAGACCGCTGGGCCTGCGGACGCTGTGGCTACACTATCTTCAAGCAGCGCTGAAGATAAATGCCAGTAGCAATGGTCCCTCGGCAGCTTGCAAAGCTGGGCCAGCTCTTTAAATTTATCGGCGAAAAACCCGAGTGCAGAACCTGCGAGTTCAGGAATATCTGCGTGCAAAACCTGCGACCAGGCAAATTCTACAAGATCATTGAGGTGCGCGATGCTGTGCACGAGTGTCCTGCCTACGGAATCGAGATGAAAGTAGTCGAGGTAGTAGAAGTGGACACCCCGCTAGTCGTTGAGCAAAAAGCTGCTGCAGGAGAAACTGTTAAAGCAACAAGAATTTCTTGCACGAACACTAAATGTCCATATTATGGTTTCTGCATGAATCCTGAAGCAGAAGATGGAGAAAAGTACGAGGTTGTTTCTGTGGAAAAAGAAATTGAATGTCCGCTAAACAGGAAGCTTTTCCTTGTTTTTGCGCGCAAGAAGCGCTTCCCTTTCTAAGAAAATCTTTATATACAATTACCTGATCGTATTGTAGTGCAGAGTTCTAGGAATGGGAAGCAATGACTACTATCCTTGGAATTAAGTACAACAACGGCGTACTTCTAGCTTCCGATATGCAGGCAACCTACTCGCACATCAGGTTTTCGCGCGAGCGAAAAATTTACCCGATCACTAGATCAATCGCGGTTGCTACTGCTGGTATGGTTGGCGATCTGCAAACAATAGTAAAGCAGCTGAAAGTAGAAGCAACGTTGTATGAGCTAAACAATAAGAAGCCTATATCGCCAAAAGCTCTCACAAATTTTCTTTCCTTGCTGCTAAATTCATTAGCAAGACATCTATTCTATCAAGGACCATTAGTAGAATTTATTGTTGGAGGATACGGCGAAGGTCCAGAGCTTTACAGCGTAGATGCAGCAGGAGGAACTTCTGAGCACGAAGATTTTACGGCTCTGGGCAGTGGCATAGAGCTTGCGCTCTCGTACCTTGAAGCACACTACAGACCCGACATCGATGAACGTGCAGCAGTTGCTCTAGCAGTAGGAGCACTACAAAACACGATTAAGCGCGAGATCTTTACCGGGTTTGAGCCATTTATTTGCATAATAGATTCTAGCGGTTACAGAGAAATAAGAGAAAATGAAATCAGAGAGATACTCGGACAGGGCTAAGGTCTGGATAATCAAAAATGCTATAGAAAAGGAACTTTCGCGCCGCGGTGCCCCTTTTTCTTCTGTGCTGCGGTATGGTTCCGAAATTCTGGTGTTCACTCCAGACATTAATTATTATATACAAAACAGGCAGCTGGTACGCCGTCTTGCGCAGAAGTACAGGATCAGAATAAAGATTAGGGCAACGGAAGACAAGCGAATAGACCAGGAACAGGCAATCCGCAAGCTTCGCCAACTGCTTCCAAACACAGAGATTTCCGCTTACTGGTTCGATAATTGTTTAGGAGAGCTGCACGTGGAAGTACCTTCTCCGCAGTACGAGCAGTTACTAAGAGCTCCTGCTCTTGACCAGTTCTTTGCGGAAACTGGCTGGAAAGTCGTGCTGCACAGGAAACCGCTGCTAGAATCCAGCACCGTGCGCACGCTCTACCGCTTCTACGATGTTTACCAGGAAGAACTGTATAAAATAAGGAAGAAAGTAGGAGATATTATCAGGAAACCTGTAAGCAGACAAGGAAAGCTCTGGGTCAGGTTAATTGCTCTTGGTGGATACAAAGAAGTTGGGCGCAGCTGTCATGTTATTCAAACACCAAATAATTTAGTAATAGTTGATCTAGGAGTAAATGTAGGCTCGTTTGTGCCGCAAGAAGAAAAGTATCCGTACATTGAAGCTCTTGGAGTGCTCCTGCACTACAGCACCAGCGCTGTTATAATCACTCACGCACACCTGGACCATATCGGCTTCTTGCCGTACATTTACCGTGCAGGCTGCGAGGTTCCTATCTATACTACCGAGCCTACGCGCGACCTCATGTACTTGCTGTTGCTCGACTATGTTGATGTCTGCGAGAAGAGCGGCGTGCAGCCGATGTACGACAAGGACGATATAAAGAAAATGCTGAAGTACGTGATTCCTGTGCGCTACGGCGAGGTCCACGATGTGGCACCAGACGTGCGCGCCACATTCTACAATGCGGGCCATATCCTTGGCTCGGCGTTGGTGCACCTGCACGTGGGCGAAGGAGACTACAACTTAGTGATAGCTAACGACTTCAAGCTTTCAGGTACGCCTATTCTAGGCAAGGCATACACCAAGATACAGTATGTCAACGGGATAATAATAGAGGCAACGTACGGCGGCAAGCAAGACATCCAAGAAAGCAGAGATGAAGCAGAAAAGCGGTTGATTGGTGCAATAAAAGAAACCATCGAAGAAGGAGGCAAGGTCCTGATTCCTGTATTTGCTGTTGGCAGGGCACAAGAAATAATGTATACTTTGGTGCAGCACAGAGAAGAACTAGAAAATGTTAGGATCTACATTGATGGTATGGTCAAGGAAGCTACTGCTATCTACACCAAATATCCAGAATATCTTGATCCTGCTGTCGCAGAGAAAATAAGGAAAGGAGAAAATCCTTTCATCGATGACAGATTCGTGTTTGTTTCTTCACAGGAAGAAAGAGAAGAACTAGCTGCGAACAACGAGGCCTGCGTTATTATTGCTTCTTCTGGCATGCTTGTTGGTGGACCTTCGCTGGAATATTTTCTTCGTCTCTGCGAGAGCGAAAAGAACAAGATAATCTTTGTCGGTTACCAGGCAGTAGGTACTCTTGGAAGAAAACTTATAGACGGAGAGAGAAAAATACCAATAACTTTAGGCGAGAAAAGAATAATAAAAGAAGTAAAAATGAAGGTAGAACAAATTAAAGGTTTCAGTGGCCATTCTGATAGAAGAGAATTGTTAAGATTCATCAAAAACTTTGAAGGAAAAGCAGAAAAGGTAATAATTGCGCACGGAGAACCTCAAAAAGTCGAAGAACTTGCTGCTGCTATAAAGAAAAGGAAAAAGTTTAAAGTATATACACCAGAAAATCTTGAAGCTGTGCGGCTTAGGTGAACTTAATGGTAGGAGCCATGCAGGAAAAGTTTCTCTTTGCCAAGAACCTCACAGGCATCTCTGTCATCAGCGTGCGCGGAGTAATCCTTGGCAAGCTGGACAATTTTGAAATCGACGAAAAATCTGGAGAAATACTATCAATTATTATGGAGCCAGAAAAGAAAGCCGAGACAGAAAAGTTCCCTAAAACAAAGGACGGCAAGGTCAAGATACCATACACTGCAGTGATTGCACTAAGAGATGTTATAATTGTCGATCCCTCGAAAATTTAAGCCAAACATTTCATAGACGCGATCTTTGCTGACTTCAATTTTATACTTTCTTTTGAAAAAATCTAAGAATTCTTCTATTTCTTTTACTAGAATTTCTTTTGCGCCAGGATCGTTGATATGCAGCGCCTGACCCCAGTCAATTATGTAGAAATTTTCGTCTTTGTCTACTAATACATTAAATATATTAAAGTCTCCGTGCACATAGCCTAGATCATGCACGATCTGTGCATAAGTAGACAAGACTTCTTCTAGTAACTTTTTTGGTCTAGAGAGCCGCACTCTTGCCAGCTCTTTTGCTTCCAGCTTCTCGTATAGCAGAGCATTTCTGTTCCAGGCAAGCGGTCGAGCAGCAGGAAAACCTGCAGCCACAATCTTGCCGGTTATCTCGTGCTCTCTGCGCGCTGCGAGATAAGAAACGTAGAGCCAGCTAGTAATTTGCCGGTCAACCACGTACAGCCTGCGTCTCCAGACACGATAAAACGAGGTGCGGCCAATATGATACAGTTTCAGCACAGCTTCCTTACCTTCTGGAAGTTCTGCAGAAAGGATATCTGCTTCCTTGCCAGTCTCGATGTATTCGCCCACTCTTGCCAGTTTTCCCTGCTTCTGGAAAAAAGTAATAGCAAGGAGATCGTAGGCAAGATAGGTTAGCTGGAAACCAACATAGTTGCGCGTCTTTAAAATTTTCAGCAATCCTCTATCAACTAATTCCACGAGCAAGTAATCTATTCGCTTTTCGTCTATTCCTGTTTTTCGCACTATGTAATCTTTTGGTACATACTCGTAGCTCTTCATGCCTTGCTCGACGGCAAGTAATACCTGCAGGTCTTTTTGGCGCAACCTTTCAAGTTCCTGTTCAAGTTTCTCCTTTGGATATAACATATAAGGTTAAAATAGAATAATTTATAAAAAACGTCATGCGCACGAAAAATCTGCTGCGGCAGCTAGCGAATTTAACAAGAATTATGAAAAATGTTTACGCAGTTCCTCTAGAGGAGGCGCAGTATCTCGCGCTAGGTTACTACTACATCTTCAGAAAAACTGACTTTAACAATTTATTGTTAAAGGAAGAATTACATGAAATAATAAGGAAAGAAGAACTAGAAAAAGGGAAAAACATAGTAGAGCTATTTCTTGAAGAATTCTGGGAAGATGTAGTTGCAGACCTTAACGAAGAAGAGCAGCGGCTGCTGCACTGCTTGCAGGAAGACAAGAAGCGGTCAACGCTAGAAAAGCTGCTGAAAAGGTACAGCAGCGATAATATATACTTCGTCTCTGAGCTCCTGCACTCGCTTGAAACTAAGGGACTAGTACACGTTGAGCAGGAGTTGTGGTACACTGAGCTGAACAAGCACATTTACTTGCTGCCGCTCGGCCGTGCTGTTCTGCGGAAACTGAAAGGAAGCCATGGAGCTGCCTGAATTTATAGATTACTTGCAGCGCGAGTATTCGCCTGGTCTGCTTTGTGTAGAGAAATTTCCAAAAAAGGAGGGTAGCTACTCCCATTATACATTTTCTTCCGAAAAACTGCAAAAATGGCAAGAAAATAGAGGAATAAAATTCTATTCTCATCAAGTAGAAGCATGGAAATTACTCAAAGCAGGGAAAAATGTAGTTGTCGCTACTCCTACTGCTAGTGGAAAATCGCTAATATATTCTTTGGCTGCGCTGGAGCTCTAC
The DNA here is from genome assembly GCA_013154095.1 of bacterium. The sequence goes on from JAADDD010000003.1 coordinate 42,548, forward strand.
GAGGAAGACAAAAAATCTACATTTCTCTTCGTTTATCCTACACGTGCACTGCTGAACGACCAGTACATTAAGCTGAAGCAGCTCTGCAGAGAAACTGGAGTGCAGCTCAAGCTAGGCCGTTACTACGGCGACTTCAAGACCAGAGGCTCGCTCGTGCTCACTACTCCTGATAGCCTCCATGCAAGCATTCTCAAGTACCACGAACGCTGGAAGAATTTCCTGGAAAACCTGCGCATATTAATGGTCGACGAGCTACACTCATACTATGGCTTGCTAGGCTCTAACTTTGCGCTTGTTTGCAGGAGACTTTCTTACGTGCTAGAGAGACTTTACTGTAACACAGAATACAGAATCATAGCATGTTCGGCTACAATAAAAAATCCTGCAGAGCATGCTAGGCAAGTATTCGACAAAGAATTCTCCGTAGTTGCAGAATCTGGTGCGCCGGAACCAGAACGGTACATTGCCGTGCTTAATCCAGTAAGCTTCGAGCGTGCCCAGAACTCGAAGGGCAGGCATGTACTAAGAAAGCTGCTTGCAGATCTTATTTACGATGAGCTGCTGCTCCTACGAGACAGTAAGATATTAACGTTTGTCGATACGCGTGCACTCGCAGAAAAGCTAGTAGTTTTTCTTTCTAGACACTACGAGGATGTTGCACCGCTAGTTTACGTTTACAAAGGCACGTTTACAAAAGAAGTTCGCCACGAAATTGAGCGCAAGTTCAGGGAAGGTAAATTGCGCTGCTTAGTAGCTACTAATGCTCTAGAACTAGGTATTGATATAGGCAACGTTGATGTAGTCAACAACGTGGGAATTCCAGGCGATGGAATAGCTGCGCTGCTGCAGCGCTTTGGCCGTGCGGGTCGTGCCGCGGATAGACCAGCTCTAGGAGTACTGGTGCTGAAAAAGAATGCGCTCGACCAGTACTATGCAGAGCACGTAGAAGAGTTGCTGGAAAAGCTGCGACTGCGGGACGTAGAGCAGCCCGTAATAACTCTCCACAACAGGCGCTTGCTAAAACACCATGTTCTCTACCAAGTATATGAAGCCAGCAAAGTAAAGCGTGGAGTGCCGGAAAGTGAGCTGCTGAACAAGGAAGCAGCAGAAGAATTGGTAAAAGAAGGTAAATTGCAGAAAATCACTACAATTTTTGGCGAATCTATTTACAGCGTTGCAGAAGTGCCACAATACATTAAACTAAGAAGTATTGAGGAAGAGTACGAATTAATAGACGAGCACGGCAGACTTCTTGAGCGGCTAGATAAGAGGAGTGTATACTCTGAAGCATTGCCTGGCCTAGTATATTTCTCGCACAGCAAGATTTTCCGGGTTGTAGAACTGGACGAGGAAAATAGGAAAGTGAGGCTGCGAGAAGAACAGACATACTTGTCCACTTCCCCTATCAGCGAGGAAGAAGTAGAAATACTTGAAGTCTATAAGCAGAGCAGGTTTAAAGATGCTGAGGTTTTTCTCGGAAAGATCAGGTTAAAGAAAATATACACAGGATATATAGAAAAAATATATTCTTCGGAGGAAGAGAGCTGGAAGTACATCGGTGCGCCGAAATTCTACGAGCACCCGTACGTCTACGAGCTCGTGACTGATGCCGTGTGGCTCGTGCTGCCAGAACAGTACAGAGACATCGAGAACCTCTACTACAAACAGTACTTTGAGCAACTAGAACAGTACATTAACTTTCTTGGCATAGACAAGGACAGCTTCTACGAGCTGCTAGACGAGCTCTACGAGGAGATAGACTACCACGAAATTTACCGCTATAAGGCAGGAAAGGTGAAGGAAACGGCAGAAAAGTACATCCAGCGAAGACTCTCTGCGCTCGAGCTAGAAATACCTGTAACAGCAATACCTACATTGGCAAAGCTTGTGCGAAAACTCGTCGAGAGCAAGTACGCTTTCGAGTCTGCACTCCATGCAGTCGAGCATGCCTGTATCTTGCTCACTCCTGTTGTGGCGTTTGTTGATCAGCGAGAGCTTGGAGGCAGGAGTTTTCCAGAACATCCTGGCACAGGTAAGCCTACAATCTTCATCTACGAGGCTGTGCCTGGAGGAGTGGGCTACTCGCAACTTATCTTCGAGCGACTAGAGCAGCTACTCTTCAGAGTTTATTCTCACTTGGCTGCATGCACGTGCGAAGAAGGCTGTCCACGCTGCATTTACTCGCCAAAGTGCGGCAACGCAAACGAGTTCCTGGACAGGCAAGCAGCACTTCTACTGCTTAAGCAGCTGCTTAAGTCTCCAGGCTAGATAACCGACAGCAATAATTGGTCTAGTAGCGTAAGCAAGCAGTATTCCAGATAATGTTCTTGTTAGTAAACATATTCCTATCCAGTAGCAGCTTAGCAGTGTTCCTGCGACAGCACAGTCAACAATTCTTCCTTCATAAACAAAAGGTAGCTCGAGAAACAGGTAAACTATAACCATCAAATAGCCGACTATAAAGCTAGCTAGATATTCTAATTTTAGCTGATATTTATGGAAGAAAAACTTGAGCAAGCCTAATTTATAGACAACAACCAACAACATCGAGAGCATAATATATATACCAAGCGCCCCTCCAAGCAGCTTCAAGATTGTTCTGTATCTTCGCTGCGCAGCATAGGGCTGTGCCATGACGAAAAGTGTGCCCATGATGAACGAATAGGCTATGCTAACAAGTTTCTGTGCCAAGTAAACTTCTCCAACAGCAGTAAGAGGCAAAAAAGACAGTAAGATGGCTGGCTCCGCTAGCCTGCCAATAATAATACTGAGAGACCGCGATAGCCGAGAAAAGGCTACTTGCCAGTACTCGCGTCGGATTTTTGGTTTAGGTAGTTCGCGCAAGAAAGGCAGCCACACGGCTAACTGCGCATCTGCTCCTACCAAAAAACTCTGCGGACCTAACCACCACTGTCCTAGCAGAGCAACAACAGCAAAAACAGTGCTAGCTCCAATTTTTAGGCAAGCATAGCGCAGGTAGCGTTCTTCTGCATTGAGCAGCCCAGCTACCTGGTTCACAAATATTACTAAAATAATGTATATTATTGCATATATTATATATTCTAACAAATGAAGCAAGGATAGCAGCACTGTTATAACTAGCAGTAAGGGAACTGCTAGCAGAAACTGGTTAAAAAGAATTTCTCCAGCACGATCATACCATTTAACATAGCAAGGATAAAAACAAGCAACAACATCAGCAGCTGCACAAATTATTAAATATACTGAAAGTAATTTGCCAAAATCTGCAGGAGAAACGAGCATTGCAAAAAGTAAGTAGACAATTGCTCCAAGCACAAGTTCTGCTATTTTTTCGAGCGCTAGTGGAAGACCTTTTTTCGCGAACCTTACATATTTCTTGAACTGTTGTTCCATAGCTGACACTTTTATATTCCTTGTAGTTACAAGGACTATCATGCAGCAAGGTTCGCAAAAACCTTTTCAGCTTGCTGTGCAGCACAGGCTAGAAAAACTAAAAAAGCTTCTAGAAAAAGGAGAACCCTGCTACCGTTATCGTTGGCCAGTGAGCAAGCTCTCGCAGCAGATAAAGCAAGAATATTCTTGGCTAGCTCCGGGACAAGAAGCTGAGGGCGAAGAAAGCGTTGCTGGAAGAGTGCTCTCCTTGCGCAGGCATGGCGGTATAATATTTCTTGACGTGCTAGACCAGCAAGGCAAGCTGCAGGTAGTTGCCAGGAAAGACGTGCTCGGAGAAAAGTTCGAGGAAGTTGCGGAACTGTACGAGCGGGGCGACATCATTGGAGCTGCTGGACCAGTAATACGAACAAGGCGCGGAGAAATAAGTCTTCTGGCAAAAAAGATCGTGCTGCTAGCCAAAGCTCTCAGAGAACTGCCACACAGCTGGATAGGCCTCGAGGATCCTGAAGTGCGCTACAGGCAAAGATATGTAGACTATATAATAAATGAAGATGCTCGCAGAGCAGTGTTTCTCCGCGCGAGGATGCTGCGTGCGCTGCGCAGCTTTCTCGATGAGCACGGCTTCCTCGAAGTAGAGACTCCAGTGCTCCATCCAGTCTACGGCGGCGCGCTCGCGAGACCATTCGAGACATACTACTGGGCGCTCGACAAAAAGGTGTACCTGCGTGTCTCTCCCGAGCTGTACCTCAAGCGCCTGCTTGTGGCCATGTATGATCGCGTGTACGAAATTGCTCGCTGCTTCAGGAACGAGGACATAGACAGAACGCACCATCCAGAGTTTAGTATGCTCGAATTCTATGCTGCCTACTGGGACTACAAGGACATGCTCGAGTTCTTCCTGCAGCTGCTCAAGCACACAGCAGAAGAAGTCATTGGCGGCACTTCAGTCAAGCTAGGAGACAAAGAAATTGATCTTGCAGACCCAGAAATCTGGGAAGTGCCAAAAAAACTCGAGGAACTCAGCGGAATAGATGTTTGTTCCCTTGACTTCGAGGAGCTGCAAAAAGCAGCGCTAGAAATAGGCATAGAAGAGGCAAAGCAGGCAAGTTCCTGGGGAGAGATAGTAGAACTGCTCAGAGAAAAGTTTCTCGAGCCTGCTACTGCAGGCAAGGCAGTAGTAATGGTGCTGTTCCCGCGCGATGTCTCGCCGCTGGCTAAGCCCTGGAGGAAGGATGTTCGTTGGGTAGAGCGCTTCGAGTTCTACGTTAACGGCATGGAGCTCGCAAACGCTTACTCAGAGCTAAACAATCCGCTCGACCAGTACTTGCGCTTCCAGGAGCAGGAAGCGCTGCGCAGGAAAGCACTCGAGGAAGGCAAGTTCAGCGAGCTTCATCCTATGGACAAAGACTTTGTGCGCGCGCTAGAATACGGCATGCCTCCAGCAGCAGGCTGCGGGCTTTCACTTGACAGGTTACTCATGGTACTAGGAGGCTACAGCTCGATCAGAGAAGTGATAACATTTCCTCTACTAAGAGGAGAAGAAAAGATTGAAGCTGTGTGCGAGCTATTTCCAGAAGCAAAAGAACTTGTTAGAAAAATAGAGGAAAAGGTAAGGGAAGCTGAGCAAAGTAGATAGGCAGAACAATCGGCGGCATCCACCAACCAGGCTGCATGACGTACAGTTCGCGCTTTGTCCAGTTTTTTCCTGTCCATGCAAGCAAGTAATATACACGAAGGTTAACAGGCAGGCAGATCCACTGAGTTATTAGAGGAGGAGCTGGAGGAAGTTTAATGTGCTTCTTCTCGAATGCCTCTAGACTAAAAACTTTCTTGTATGTGTGCCATGAGCCATTCTCGTATAGCTTGACAACGCTGCTCGCGTAAAGTATCATTATAGTAAACTTGTTGCAAGCATATCCGAGCACGCGCACCTGCACGATGTAGTTCGTTTTTGGCCTGAGCTTAACACAGATTGTAGCATTTTGCGCGAATTGCTTGAGGTAGTCTGTCTCTATACCAGTTGTCTGGAAGAACTTACCTGCAGGCTGCACATCTACCAGCAGCACGTAGCTCTCCACAGCTACTTTGTGCGCGAGTGCATGCACGCAGAACTTTCCGTTAGCCAAACTAACGTGCACTTCTACAGCAAGTACAGGCACAGCTAAAACTAAAAAGGCTAGCAGTACAGCAAAAGCTTTCATAATAAAATAATTCTTGAAGCAGAACTTAAAGTATCAGAAGTGCCCTACCATCATCACTTTTCAGGTATGGCTCTTCCTCATCATAAAATTATTAATTTTTATACATATGTATATAATATAGAATCATTGAAGTTGATTTTGCGTGCTCGCAGCACGTCTCCTTGTTCTAGCTTTCTTGTGCTGTAGACCATTATTAGGTACTTGCGGTCAACCACGCCAATGTATTCCTGTGAGGTGCGGCCAGGAAACACTATTTCTATAATCTTTCTGTCTAGCCGGATCGGGTACCGTACGTCTCTCTGCGTGCCGAACATTTGCTGCCAGTCAATTACCAGCGGCACCTTATATTTTTGCTCGAGCTGCTTGAGCCAGGCGAAGAACTCCCGCCAGTCCTGGTACTCGCGCAGCTTCGGCACTCTTCCTAGTTTATACTTCTCGAATTTCTGAACGAGTACTAGCAATCCTTTACCTACGGCATACCGTTCAATTATTCTAGGAATATCTTCATCGTTTATTCCTGGTAGGTACAGCGGTGCTAGCAGAACATCTAGTTTGCCTTGCTTTTTCAGCTCTATCATCAATTCTAGTAGCTCAAGAATTTTCTGCAAGTCTACAGGAGCTCCGTGAATCCTTGCAGCAAGCACAGGATCCAGCGTGTTCAGCGAAAGATTAACTCTTACAGGCTTGGGCATGTCGGCAAGTTCATATATTAGTTCTTCAGTTAGCAGAGTTCCGTTTGTCTGAAAGCTCACTATTCTTGTCTTTTCTTCTTCTGCAAGCGCCTGCACGAGGTCACGGAACCAAGGATAAATCAGCGGCTCTCCTTGTCCATCAATGTGTGCCTCTACCTTGCTGCGTTTCACTGAGGCAACTTCCCTGTACCAGGCAACCAGGTCTTCGAGCTTCACGACAAAGTCGTTGATCCTGGTCCTGCTCAGTTTTCCTTCATCCACCGAGCAGAAGATGCAGGAAAGATTACAGCCTGTTATTGGTCTTACCTGCAAAATGTTCGTTCCTCTATCAATTATACCGAATGCATTATATCCTATTAGCGGCAGATTTTCTACAAACCAGACAGGTCTTTCAGTGTAAGCATGCTTAAGTTTTCCAGAAAATTTTCTTAGTACAGTATACACAGTTTGCTTGTCTCCTGTTTTTAGCTGCTCTAGCAGCTTTTCGGCGAACTTTGAGTCTGTCTCAAGCACGAAGCTGCGGCAAATGATTAATTTAGCCGTGAACGCGTCTAGTGGCTGCAGCTCAGCGCAGACCATGCTCTCCTCTGAGCGGCACAAAAACTACTGGTCCCCAGCGCTCTACCACTTTTAGCTTGTTCCCTGCCTTTATGCACTTGAACATCCACTGCTCCGGACCATACTGCACTGGACTAACAAGGATGCGTCCTTCCTTGAGCTGCTCTATCCAGGGTTGAGGCAAAGGATAAGGAGCAGCTGCTCCACAGACAATCCTGTCGTAAGGCGCCAGTTCAGGGTATCCGCGTGAACCGTCTCCGCAGACAAGCACTACGTTCTTAAAGCCGTATTTTTCGAGGTTTTTCCGCGCAAACTCAGCTAATTCTGGAAAATACTCGACAGAAACAACTAATCCTTGAGGTCCAACGAGTTCTGCCAGCAGTGCAGTAAGGTAACCTGAACCAGTGCCGATTTCTAGCACTTTTTGTCCTGGCTCTATTTCAGCTAGCTCGAGTGTTTTTGCAACAACAGAGGGCGCTGAAATTGTCTGGCCCTTGCCTATTGGTAATGGTTCGTCCAGGTAAGCATACTTTTTGTACTGAGGAGGAACAAAGTCTCTCCTGTCTACTTTCAGGAAAGCTCTCCGTACTCGCTCGGAACTAATATATCCGTGCCTGCACAGGTACTCGACTAACTCCTCGTTAGAGGCTAGCATGGAGTTTAACTACACGTCGAGACTTAAATACTATAATTTATCACCTAAATTTAAATAACTGGATAGCGTGGTCAGCCATGGAGATTGACATACCTTGGGTCGAGAAGTACAGGCCAAAAACTCTCGACGAAATTGTCGGCCACGAAGAAATCATAAAGAGACTGAAAGCATACGCTGAAAAGAAAAGCATACCTAACATGATTTTTGCCGGTCCTGCTGGTACAGGAAAAACAACTGCCGCTATTTGTCTAGCAAGAGAAATTTTTGGAGAGCATTTCCAGGACAATTTTCTCGAATTAAATGCCTCAGATGAACGAGGAATTAATGTTATCAGAGAAAAGATTAAGGAATTTGCGCGCACTGCCCCAATAGGAGGAGCCAAGTTCAAGATCATTTTTCTAGACGAAGCTTCTGAAATGACTCCAGATGCGCAGCAAGCACTAAGAAGAATAATGGAAAAGTACGCAAACGTTACAAGGTTTATCCTCAGCTGCAACTACCTTTCAAAAATAATTGATCCTATCCAGTCACGCTGCGTTATATTTAAGTTCAACCGTCTGCGCGACGAAGACATTGCTAAGCGGCTACAGTACATCGCGCAGCAAGAAGGACTCACTATTACAGATGATGGTATGAAAGCTATTCTTTACGTTGCAGAGGGTGACATGCGCAGAGCAATCAATACTCTCCAGGCAGCAGCTGCAATCGACAAAGTAATTACTGCAGAAAATGTCTACCGTGTCGTTGCTGTTGCTAGACCTGAAGATGTAAGAGCAATTCTAGAGCAGGCAATGCGCGGAAACTTTTTAGAAGCAAGAGGCAGGCTGCACTACATTCTCTCAGAGTTCGGAGTCTCTGCAGAAGACGTGCTTCGGCAAATGTACAGAGAAATCCTTAACATGCCTGTAGATGAGCGCCTCAAGATGGAAATAATCGATAAGCTGGGCGAGTTTGACTACCGTATAATTACTGGAGCTCATCCAGTCATTCAGCTAGAGGCTTTCCTTGCCTGGCTCTGTGCCAGGTGTAGGCAGGGAGCATGAAGTACTACGCCGTCGCTGCCTTTCCCTATCCTAACGGTCAGCTCCACTTAGGCCACCTCGGCACTTATTTAACTGCAGATTTTGCTGCCAGGTACTACAAGCTTCGCGGCTACGACGTGCTCTATCCTATGGGTTGGCACGTTACTGGACTGCCGATTTATTACATTGCTCGGCGCTTAGCAAGAGGGGACCAGAAAATTGTTGAGCTATTCACTAAAGTATACAAGCTACCAGAAGAGCGGATAAAAGAGTTTGTCGATCCTCTAAAGATTATCGAGTTCTTTAAGGGCTTAATGAAAGAGGACATGCAGCTGCTCAACTTAATGATAGACTGGTCGCGCGAGTTTAGCACGATAGATCCTCACTTTACCAAGTTCATCCACTGGCAGTTCTCTAAACTGCACGAGAAAGGCTACATAATCAAAGGCAAGTATCCTGTAGCCTGGTGTCCTGTGGACCAGCAGCCCATAGGCAAGGGTTCTGCTGAGCGCTCTAAAGGAGAAGAGGCTGACATAGTAGAAATGACAATAATAAAATTTAAGGTAGAACTGAACGGCGAAGAGGTTGTCCTTCCTGCAGCAACTCTTAGACCTGAAACAGTTTTTGGAGCCACGAATCTTTGGATTAATCCTAGGCTAGAATACTGGCTAACTGAAGTCAATGGAGAAAAGTGGATAGTTGTTAAGGAATGCATAGAAAAACTGCAAGATCAAGAAAAAGTTGTCAAGCCAATAAAACAAATTAATGTAACAGAATTAATAGGCAAAACAGCTAAACTAGTATTACCTGATGAAGTGCTGGAAGTAAAGGTTGCTCCTGCAGAATTTCTCGAGGCATGGAAAGGTACCGGTATAGTAATGTCTGTGCCTGCGCATGATCCATATGATTACATTGCTTATAGACAAGTCAAGGACCAGCTAGGCTTACCTGCACCAAAGAAAGTGATCGACACAGCTATAGACATGGAGCAAGTAACTGCTGGTATCTCTTCGCACGACGATCCTCGTTTACAGCAGCTCAAGGAAGAAATATACTTGCAGGAACTTTCTAGGCCATACATTTACGGAAAGTTTGCTGGTCTAACCACGCAGGAAGCAAGAGAAAAGATCAAGGAATACTTGGCAGTGCACGGTTTAGCCGACAAGCTCTATGAACTTTCTGAACTGGCAGTCTGTCGCTGCGGAGCAGTGCTGCATGTAAAGATCATTGACCAGTGGTTCATAGACTACACTAACCCTGCATGGAAAGAACTAGCGCTGCAGTGGCTCGAGCAGGCAAAAATCTACCCCGAGAAACGCAGGTACTCGGTAGAGCAGGCAATCAAGAACGCTGGCAAAAGACCTTGCGCGCGCAGGGTAGGTATCGGCTCGCCGTTTCCGTTCGAGGAAGGCTGGATCATTGAACCTCTCAGTGATTCAACCATCTACATGGCATACTTCACAATAGCACACCTAATCAAGCAAGTGGATCCAGAAAAACTCACTCCTATAGTGTTCGATTATATATTCTTAGGCAAGGGCGATGCAGATGAAATTGCCAAGCAAACTGGTATTTCTAAAGAACTGCTAGAAAATATGCGCAAGGAATTTCTCCGCTGGTATCCTCTAGACGTTAATTTCACTGGCGCAGACCTGCTCACCAACCACTCTACCTTCTATATATACCACCATGTCGCCATCTTTCCCCGGGAGCTCTGGCCGAAGGCTCTAGGTATCAGCGGTATTGGCAAGTACGAGGGCCAGGAGCTGCACAAGTCAAAAGGAGCTAGACCTGTGCGCGAGTACATCGAGCTCTACGGCACAGACGTTGTGCGGCTCTGGTACGCTTATTCTGCGGAGTACGGCGAAGACTTTAGCTACTATGAACATGACAGAGAATTTGTTGCTAAGCGCTTGGCACAGTTAAAAGAACTTTGGGAAAAACTGCCGGACGGAGAAGATCATTCACTTCTAGGTAATTGGATAAAGGCAGAATTTAATGAGTTGTTGGACAAGTACTGTAAACTTTTTGAGGAGCTGCGCTTTAGAAGTGTTGCAGTACTGCTTCTATGCGAAATGTACAACAAGCTAGAGCTTTATCTACAGGCAGCAAGCAATCCTGGAGCAGCAAAGTCTATACTACGCGGTTTACTTGCTTTGCTCTGGCCATTTGTTCCAGGATTTGTCGAGCAGCTGCTTGGCGGTCAACCAGCATTTCCTTCTAAGTTCGAGCTGAACAAGACTGCTCCTGCTGAAGTAATACATGCTTACATTAGCAGGCTGCTTGAAGATATCCGTGCAGTGCTTAAGCTAGCAGCCAGGAAATCTGGCAAGACTCCAAGTAAACTTTTCATTTATCTTGCTTCTGACGAAAAATATATTGCATTGGAAAAACTACTCAAAGGAGAACAAACAGGACTACCAAAAGAAGAAGAACAACGCATGGAAAAAATCGCAAAAGAGCTGGGACTTGCTCCAGGAAAACTCTTCGACGAAAAAGAGTTGCTGGCAGAAATAGCAGATTTTATAAAGAAGACCACTGGCATAACCGAGATTCATGTATTTAAATATGGGTCAGACAAAAGTATATATGACCCTTCAGGGAAAGCTCCAGCAGCTATACCATATAAACCTAGCCTATGGGTAGAGTGAAATGCTCAACATTCCTAACATCGAGAAAGAGCTAGAGATCCTGAGGAGGTTCATCGAGATCATAGATTTGCTGGCAACAGAAGGTCCTATGGGATTCAGAAAACTTTCAGAAAAGCTGGAGCTGCCTCCACACCTTGTTAAGCATGCGCTTTCTATCTTGCAGTTAGATTTTCTAGTAAGAACATCTGGTAGAGGTTCAATGCTAACTTCTAATGCTCTAAAAGAAATGGAAGCTATAAAAGAGGATCTAGAAATTTTGCGCCAAGAACTCGATGAAATAATCCAGCTAACAGACAAAACTATCCAGCACCTTAAACAACAGGAAAAGAAAAAGTAGTGCATGTACTGGTGCTTTGACCTACGTGTTAGTCCTGCTGTTGAAGGATTGGCTGATTTATTGCTGAAACTAGACTACTCTAAGGTTGTGCTTTCCCCACAAGGAAATCTACAAGACTACAAGCGCTTGCTCGAGCAGCTAGAAGTTGCTGGTATTGAATGCTACTTTCTCTCGTTTAGACCACTCAGCTTGCCAAAGCACTGCTATATTTTGGCGGCTGAAGGCGGAACAAAGAAACAGAACATGAAAATCGTTGCCAACTATACAGTTGATGTTCTTGTTAATCCTTCAGGCAGAACAAAGCTCAAAGACTTCTTGCATAATATTAGTTCTGGCATTGATACTAAACTTCTTCACTGCCTGAAAAATCGCTGCCTGTGGTTTGCTTTGCCATATACTAGAATATACCAGTTTCATGGCTACTACCAGGCGCTCGCAGCCAGGCAGCTAGTCCAGGACCTGCGCTTGCTAAAAAAGTTTTCTGTGCCTGTTATCCTTTCTTGCTCTACAGATAATCTTTTCTGGCTTCGTCATCCAGAAGATATTACTGTGTTGATCGAGCAAGCTTCAGGCGAAGAACTAGAACAAGAATGGCTGCTAAAAGCATTCAAGGAATTTCCTGAGCAACTCTTGGAGTACAAAGGAATGCTGCTTCCAGGACTTAAAGTTCTTGAGCTGGGAGAATGCTGCTAAAACCTTCACTGAGAGAAAAAAAGAGATACATTGTTGTTGAGCTAATAAATAACAGCGAGGATCCTGAAAATATTGTCCAGCGTCTGGGAAAAGTTTACGGTACTCTTGGCCTAACACTTTACGGTATCTCTGTGGTGAAGGTAAGCAGGCGCTACCTTATTGTGCGCTGCAAGCATAACTGCGTGAAGCAGACAATTGCAGGATTAATGCTGTTGTTCGGTAATTTTATTCCTAAAGTTTTAAAAGTTACTGGAACTTTAAAAAAGGCAAAGCAACTAATCAGGTGAACCAGCATGTTCCAGATTTTCCCCTACGGAGGCTACGATCGTTCAGTGGCCCTTTTCAGTCCTGACGGCACAATAGTACAGGTCGAGTATGCACAGAATGCTGTGGCCAAGGCAAAAATTTCTATGATAATGAAAACACGTGAAGGAATAATTTTCTGCGGTCTCAAGGAACGAGTAGTTAGGCTAATTTCAGAGAACCACAACGAAAAAATCTACAAAATAGACGAGCACATGGCAGCAATAATTTCTGGCTGGTTGCCAGATGGTAGGATCCTAGTAGAGCGAGCCAGAGACATTGCAGTGACGCACAGAATACTCTACGATGAGCCAGCCTCGCCGGAAGAGGTAATGAACGAGCTGGCCTACCTCATGCAGATGTACACTCAGCTAGGAGGAGCAAGACCGTTCGGTGTCAACTTAATGCTTGGCGTGATCGACGGTAGGCAGCCGCGAGTAATGGTAATTGGTCCGCCTGGCGAGCCCTACGAGGTGCATGCATGGGCTGCAGGTTCTGGATACTCTGAAATCCTAGAATACTGGGAGAACGTTTACGAGCCCAGCATTTCGCTAGAGCGAGGCCTAGAGCTGGTGTTCGATGCGCTGAAGCAGGTCAAGAAGAAGCTAGCTCCTGAAGAGTACGAGCTTGCCACGCTCACGCTCGACAAGCAGTTCAAGATTTATAATATAGAAGAAAGGAAAGAATTACTAGAAAAATACTATAAGCAGTGAGCCTGGCATGGCCAAGAAACAGCCAGTCGTTGCCAGGCTCAGGGTCAAGGATAAAATTTTCGAGATCCTTGTTGATCCTGACCTTGCATTCGAGTATAAAATAAAGAAAAAACAAATCAGCATCTACAATATTTTAGCGGTTGACGAAATCTTTAAGGATGCAAGAAAAGGAGAAAAGTTCTCGCCCACCGAGCTCAAGAAAGTTTTTGGCACAGAGGATGTTTACCAAATAGCAAAGAAAATTCTGGAAGAAGGAGAACTGCAAATAACTACAGAACAGCGCAGACAACTAATAGAGCAGCTAAGAAAGCAGATAGCCTTTCTTATTTCACGTTATGCAATTGATCCTAGAACAAAGGCTCCGCACCCACCTGAGCGCATACTCACTGCAATGGAAAAAGCTAGAGTATCCATTGATCCATTTAAGTCTGCAGAAGAACAAGTCGAGGGAGTAATAGAAGCCATCAAGAAAAAGAACGTTCTTCCAATGATTATTGCTACCAGAAAGCTTGAAGTAGTGATACCTGCAGAAATAGCCCCTAAAATTTATTCTCAGGTAAAGAGGATATCAGGAATAAAGAGCGAAGAGTGGCTAAACGATGGTAGCTGTAGAATTGTTCTAGAAGTTCCTGCAGGAGTGGTAGACGAAATTATAGGAAAAATTAATAAATTAGGCGAGGGCAAAATAAGCTTCAGGATACTAGAACAGTGAAAACATGGCAAGGCTCAAGGTTACTAAAGGTCTTGGAGCACGTTATGGTCTGCGCATCCGCAGGCTCGTAGAGCAGGCAGAACAACAGTATAAACACAAGCGCCTAGAATGTCCGAGGTGCCACAAGCAAGCACTTAAACGGGTTGCTGCCGGTATCTGGGAGTGCAGGAACTGCGGCTACAAGTTTGCCGCAGGAGCTTACACTCCTAGGCGTATACTAACAGAGGCATTCGAAAAGACACTGCAGGAGAAGGAGAAAGCATGAAACGTTTGACCCGCGAGCAAATCAGGTATAGGTGCTTTTTCTGCGGTAAAGTGTACACAAGCGAAGAAGTAGAGGCAATGCGCGGTTTCTGTCCCAATTGCGGAAATAACGTTTTTGTAAAAGTAAGACCACAGCAACCTAAAATAGTCAAGGCTAGATGAAGTATCTAATTTCTACTTCTAAGCGTCCGTCTAACTACAGCAGAAGTTTCGCAAAAGATCTAGAAAAAGTGCTGCCAGGATACTACCTGACCAGGGGAAAAGCAAGCCTGGATTATATTTTTGACTTTGCGGCTGTTCATAACTTTGACATTATTGTCCTTATAGGCGAGAAGTACGGCAATCCAGCAACTCTTGAATTCTATGAACCAGACGGTTCTCCTAGAGGCCTGCAGCTAGCAGTAAAAGGAGTGAAGCTTATGCGCGACATGCGTACTAAATTAGGAGCAGACCTATATTCCTTTACTTCTGTTTTGTCAGTCTCTCCTGGATTTAAACCACTAACGTATGCTAAAATACTTGAAAAGATTACTGGTCTTCCTCTAGAGCTTGGCAGCAAGAAGCAACTGCTCGAGAAGTATGGCACCGTGCTGAACCTTGAGCGCAGCAAGGATCCTGCCTGCATTTTTAGGCTCTGCTTCTACACGCTCGTAGGCGGAGAAGTTAAAGCTGTTGGACCAGTTATTAAAGTAATGGGATTTTTATGAAGTACTTGTTTGTGCTGCGCGGAGAGTTTCCTGACTATATTCGTCTCGCGCTCGACACAGAAACGCCTGAAGTTAAACGAAGGGTAAAATCAAAATATAAAAAGACTAAAATTATTATAGCTTCAACCTCTTATACGCACTTCCGTGCTGCTGTACTCTCTGTGCTACACTTGCTGCAAATGCTGGAGCGTGTCAGTGCGGTGCTAGAGGATGAACGAGCAAGAGCTTCAGCAGCTAGTAACCCAGTACATGGTTGTGGAGAACCAGCTCAAGATGCTAGAACTAAGAAAGAAGGAAATTGAAACTGTGCTAAAGCGACTAGAAAACTATACTGGAAAAATATACAAATTAGTGGGAGAGCTCCTTCTAGAAGAAGACAAGCAGAAGTTACTGGAAGAGCTGCAAGAAGAGAAAGAGATCATTGAATCTCGGCTAAAGGTTTTGCAGGCACAAAAAGAAAAGCTGAAAAAAGTACTAGAAAGTGTCGAGCTTGAAGGCACAAATAATTCTGGATAGTCTCGTTGTTATTTTAATAGCTTTAGTGTTCATCGCGTTTTTCTTTAGCAGATATTCTTCTCTCTTACCTTATGTAGTAAAATCAGGAATAATTGTGAAGATAAAAGCGCTGCACGACTATCTTAGCTTCGGCGAATATCTTGTCGATTTAGGCTATACTTGCCTGTATAGCCCTAATATTACTCTGCGCTGCTACGATTTCTTGCTTCCAGGAGGCGTGCACTTCTTTCCTGTTGGCAGGTTCGTGATTGTATTTGGCACAAGGGCCGAGCACCCTTTGTTCACGCCTACGCTCAACAAAAGCGCGCTCAGCAATGTACCGCAGTACTGTTTACGTGCGCTTAACGGCACCAACAAAACAAAAAATAAAATAGTGCAGGTGGTCAGCTACGTCTATCAAGCAGGAGTATGCTATGCTGCTTACCAGAACGGCAGCTACCAGGAAGTGCCGGCAAACTACTGCGTGTGCCAGTATCCTAGTATCAGCGGTACAGGAGGTATCACGTTCTTCAATGTTTCAGAGCCGATTGAGCAAGTAACAACGCCTCTCTGGGACGAAGTAGCTAAGTACGGTTTCGACAAGCATCCCCAGCTAATCATTCTTGGCAAGTTCTTCATCAATCCTGCATGCAAGCAGCAGCTGCTTTACCAGATCCTTTACAACTACACTAACGGCAAGAACTATACCTGCAAAAATTTCTCGCGTACAGGGCAATTTGCTTTCTGCGTGGCTATGGCAATACTTAAGCATTGCGCGAGGAGTTCGCCAACATTCACTCTTTATATAATTCCGCTAGACGAAAACATTAGCCTCTTCTTCCCTCTAAACACAAAACAAGGAAACGGATATATCTTAAACTACAACTACACTGTACCGCAGTACTTCGTGCTCTACAAGAACTACTTTGCCTTTCCTAGCAAATTTAACTGCACCGTCACGAGCCAAGGAATAACCTGCAACTACACTGTTAGCAGTACAGCAATTCCGTTAATCCAGTTCAGCGCAAGCGGAGCAGAAATAACGGTCGAGCGTGCGCTACTGCCAAACAAGACAGTTGCCTACCTCTGCTACGCACCCGATCACTGCATTACAGTAAAGCCGACAAAGCAGTCGAAGAAATGAAAGTTATTATTACTCACAAGTATGCCGACGTAGATGCACTTGCCTGTGCTGTAGCGCTGAAAAAACTGCATGAAGGAGCAGTACTAGTTTTTCCTGAAGGATTAAACAAACAAGCACGCGAGCTCTTGCACCGGCTTGGCCTGCAGCTAGAGTATTATACTACTGTCGAGCAATTGCCGCAAGAAGAGATAGAAGAGCTAGTGCTCGTAGATACAGCTAGCCTAGAAACTGCTCCTGGAGCAGAGATACTTGCTGGCAGGGCAAAGAAAGTGGTCGTGTATGACCACCACAAACCAGGGAAACTGCCTGCTGGAGCAGAGCTGCACTTATTCGATGTACCTGCGCTTTCAGAAGCTGTGTACTGCCTGCTAAAAGAGAAGCTAGAAAAGCAGGAGCTTATCTTGCTTGCCTGTGGAATACTCACAGATACTCGCTTTCTCAGGCTAGCTAGCGCGAAAACGATGGCAGTTCTGCAAGAAATTATTCAGCGCGCAGGAACAACGCTCGAAGATTTGCGCAGATTACTTTCTCTTGACCAAGACTATAGCCAAAGAGTAGCTCTGGTCAAAGCATTCAAGCGCATGAAAGTTTACGTGCTCATGGACAAGTATTTCTTAGCTGTTACCCATTCCAGCTCGCACGAATCTACTATAGCAAACTCGCTAGTAAGCAGCTTTGCAGACATTGCAGTAGTAGTAGCAGTAAAGGAAAGCGAAAGTACTGTGCGCATAGTTTGCAGGACAAGAAATGTTCCAGAATTGCCGTGCGCCTACGAGCTAGTCAAGCTGCTGCAAGAAAGACTAGGGGGTAGTGGAGGCGGGCACAAGCATGCAGCAGTGCTAGAAATAAAAGTAAATAAAAAGTTAAAAAAGCAGACAGCAGTACCTGCTTATCTCCAGCAAGTGGTGCAGGTAGTTATCGATGCCGTGGGAGCTGGTCCCGGAGCATATAAGGAACTTACTGTATAAACAGAAGTACGTGCCTGCAGGCAAGCATACAGGAGTAAAGCTCTGCCACTGGACAAAAGAAGCTCTGCTCCGGGGAAGAGCTTGCTACAAGCAAGTATTTTACGGCATCCAAACACACCGCTGCCTGCAGATGAGTCCTGCAATTACCTGGTGCCATCTGCGCTGCTTCCATTGCTGGAGACCCTCAGAGTATTTCTTGCCGCCAGAAGATTTACTGCAGCACAAGGAAGAGCTAGACGAACCAAAAACAATTGTGGAGCTTGCCATACAAGCACAGCAGCAAATAATAAAGAGTTTTTATGGCCTAGTTAAAGAAGGGAGAATTCCTGAGGAGCGCTACAAAGAAGCGATGAAACCTAACCAGGTAGCCATTAGTCTAGTCGGAGAACCGCTGATTTATCCGTACATGGATGAACTGGTAAAGGAATTCAAGGCAAGAGATTTTACCGTGTTCATTGTAACTAATGGTATGGAACCAAAGTACCTAGAAGAAATGACAACTTATCCTATGAATCTTTATTTATCAGTTCACGGTCCAACAAAACAATTCTTTGGCCAATTTGCCAAGCCATATATGCCTTTAGATGAGGCATGGCAGCGATTAATTCGTTTTGTAGAGCTTTTTCGCGAACTTCGGTCTACTCCAGTAAACACTGTTTACCGCATAACGCTGATCAAGGGCATGAACGATTCCTTGCTCAAGGAATTTGCCAGGTTTGTCGAGCTAGGAGAACCTAAATATGTTGAGGTAAAGGCATACATGGCTGTGGGCTTCTCGCGGTTCAGGCTAGGACCAGAATATTCTCCGAGCCATGCAGAAGTAAGAGCGTGGGCAGAGCAGCTAGCAGCAGTGGTAGGCTATGAGCCAAGAAAAGAAGTTCCTGAAAGCAGGGTTGTTCTCCTTATGGGATAGGCACTACAAGCATCTGCTGCTCATTCCTATAATATTATTCATATGTAATATTATTATATTAATAGTAGTAAAGCCGCAGCTAAGCTACGAGTTCACTGGCGGCTACTCGTACATTCTTGTGTCTAACTTGTCCTATTCTCAGCTCACAAAACTGCTTTCAAAGTATCCTGGCGCTTCTATACAACTAATAGGAAAGCACAAGTACCTTATTCAGGTTCCTTATAGCGCTAAGCTGAACATTACTGCGCTGGGAAAAGTACAATCAATGGCAAAGATAACTCCTACGCTAGGAAAAGAATTCTACCGCACTGCACTGTTAATGATACTTATTGGTTTTTGCATGATGGTAATAGTGGTTTTTCTTGCCTTCAGGCAACTTATTCCTGGTCTGCTGATGGTGCTCTCAATCATTTTTGACTGCCTGACTGTACTGGCAGCCATGTGCCTGCTCAGGATACCGTTGTCCTTGGGCACGCTTTCCATCCTGCTCATACTTATTGGCTACTCGATAGACACGGACATTTTGCTGACCTCGCGCGTACTGCGCCAGAAACTCCTACCTTTGCGCGAAAGGTTCAGGTCTGCAATGATTACTGGTCTTACAGAGCAGTGCACAGCGCTTGCAGTGATGCTGCTGTGCTTGCTGGTAGTCTACTTGCTGGCTCCAGGACTCCTGCTTGTCAAGTACATGGCAGTAATGATAACAGTTGGCGTGCTTGCAGACATGGTATTTACTTGGCTGTTCAACGCTGCTGCACTGCGACTGTGGGTAGAAAGACATGCGCCGGCTGCAGCGGTTCGTTAAAGAATACCCGCACCTGGTCCTTGCACTCACCCTTTTTGCGCTCAGCTTAGTCTGCCTTGCTGTTCATGGGCTCAAGGAAGGACCTGAGCTGCGCGGAGGAATAATTGTTGAGCTGTATGTTCCAGGCTACACCGTTAAGCTTACAGGAAATCTTTCGCTGCTAGAACACGTTCCAGGCATAGAAATACTTGGCAAGCAGGGCAATGCCTACATAGTGGTGGCTTTCAGCAACTCCACGCTCAATTATTTACGCAAACATTTTCATGTTCTGCAAGTAACAGCAGGCCTACCAGCTTATTATCTTTTCACTCGTATCCTCGATATTATTAGAGCACGCCTAAACGCTCTTGGTATTGGTGGCATTACAGTTGGAACATGGAGCAACAAGTACATCATCATCGAGGCTCCGCTTTCTGTTAAGTCTCAGCTCAAGAAAGTGCTAGAACTCGGCAAGTTCGAGATTCGCGTGAACAATGTCACTGTCGCTACCGGCAAGGACGTAATACCTTCTTCGGTTATTGTGCGGGAAGACGAGAACGGGTACTGGGGAGTAGACTTCATGCTCACGCAAGCCGCGGCCCGCAAGCTGCTGCAAGTAGTACGCCAGTTCCACTACAACGTTACTATTTCTATGGTCTTCGAGAACCGCACAATTTTCAGTGCTCGACCAGCTCCAGAACTTCTGGCTGCCTGGAAAGCAGGCAAGCTTGTCACTGCGTTCAGGGCGATCACTGGACCTGAAGGATACTTTGAGGTCAGGGCAGCGAACTGCAGCGAGACAGTGTTTTATGATCTGGGAGCCAGGTACGTGAAGCAGCTAGGAAAACACCTTTACGGAGTCTATTTTTCTCGTCCGGTAACTTCTTCTTGGCTGAAACAGCAGCTAGAAAAAGCAGGCTGCCAAGTGTATTCAGTGGTTTCGAGCGAAGAAAAGGCAAAAGAACTTGCACTCGCCCTGCGGTCTGGTGCACTGCCAGTTAAGCCAGTAGTGCTTGCAGTATATTACGTCGAGCCTGTACTAGCAAAAGAAATTCGCCGCGCAGTGATTGCCCTATTCCTGGCAGCATTTCTTGGAGTATTTATTGTAGTGTATCTTCGCTACAGGAAAACTCGCTACGTGTTGCCTATTTATCTTACACTTATAATGGAAATTGTGATAATTCTAGGCATTGCTAGCATCATTAACTGGGTAATAGATATTCCAGCAATAGTTGGTTTACTAATGGTAGTTGCTACGGGAATTAACGACCAGATAGTAATACTAGATGAGCTGTTGTTTGGGAAGAAGGTGAAAAGAAGCATCAAGGAAGCTTTCTTCATTATTTATATGTGTGCCGCAGCTACAATAGCCACTATATTTCCGCTTTTCTGGATCTACCAGTTCAGGGGCTTTGCGCTCACAACAACGCTTGGCATTTTGGTGGCCGTGTTTATTACCAGGCCAGCGTACGCAGAAATAGCTGAAAAATTATTTAGGCTGAGCAGGTGAAGTAAGTAAGAGGAGCATGCTTATAGCTTACATTGCAGGCATAGCTGCACTTAATGTAGCCTTGATTTTCCTGCTCTCTTACTTGTTTTATGGACCTTTGTACGATGCTCTTTCTTCGCGGCTAAACATTCCAGACAGCTTGTACATGCTGCTAGTTTCTGCAGTGATAGGCACAGTAATAACATTAATAGATGCGCTTGTAGTGATAGTATGGCTGCTAACAGCTATTACAAGCATATAATTTTCTTTTTTGCCTTCTTTTTTCTTCTTCCAGCAGCTTATGCTACACACTACAAAAATTTCACCTATACTTTATCTTATAACCAAGTAACAAGAATTGCCGGTACATTTTATCCTTGGATAGCAAAAGGAAACTGGATAGTACTGGTTGGTCATAAGCAAAGTTTATGGATAGGCAAAAAGCAGGGTAAAAACTACATTATCTTGCCTCAAGGTACGCAAGGGGTTCTCTGGAATGGAGTGGTTAATCCTGCTTACTTTGGCCGCAAGCAGCCAACGCCGTTTCTTGCCAGCATACAGCTAGGTCTCAGCCTGTCTCCGCCCTACTCCGTGTATGCCGAGAGTGTGACCGCGCAGAATTACTGGGACAAGAGTGCAGTGGAAATATTCCATACTGGTGTAGATACCGGCCTTTTCTTGATCTCGCTCGGCATCAGCATGGGAGGACTGCGCGGCTTCAGCGACGTAGAGTGGAACATCTTCAAGCGACTCAGCGGAATAAGGAGAGTTGCGCTGAAGGATGCACTGCGAGGTCTGCTCTCTAGACTGCGCAGGTTTTTCTTCGAGGACTTACCAGAAAAAATATCTACATTAGCAAAAAACGTAAATAAGGCTGCCTTAAAGCAGCTAGCGAAAAAATTGCTTGCTCGTGGACTGTTCTTGGCGTCTATGAAACTAGCAGATTACTTTGCAGGCATGGGACTTGAGCAGTTGGTCCATATAGGCACAGAGAACGGCTTCAAGGACTCCTACTTTGCCTACATCAGCGACAATCATCCAGCAGTGCTCATGGCAATGGAAACGTACAAGTCAAACAACTGGGAGACTGTAATTTCTAGTCCGTGGGAGCAGTTCTTCAGCCAGTGGTTTATCCACATTCCTGGTCTCACGACAAAGCTGAAGGCATTCTTCAGGACGGCTGGTCCAAGGTACACGCTTGTGTATGATCTGGGAGCAGAGCAGCCAGCAACGCTGGTAATGAAATACTCGCACCGCAAAATAGTCTTCTGGGGAAAAAACATTGGACTAATTTCTCGAACTACACTCACCGCTTTCAGAGGAGACACTCCTTATGTGCAGGCGCTACAAGAAATAGCGCAGGAAATAAATTCCAAGTATAATTTTTCGGTGTATCCTACTGTGCTGCTGAACAACTTCTATAACTCGCCTGTGAGGCTGCCTAACTCGTACTTTGACGAGATCAACAACAAAGGATTAATGAAATTGCTGCAAGAAAATATAAACTACGGAGAGAACCCTGCAAAGATATTATACTATGCGCACTTAACAAAGCAAGACTACTTTTCTCATAGTCCAGGATTCTGGGGAAGAGTTGAGCGCGGGTTGTTTGCTGCACTAGGCATTGGCGGCGGCGCAGCAGTAGTCTATGTTGGAGTGATGCTTGCGCTGGCCGCAACAGGCATTGGCGCAATCTTCGTGGTTGCTGGTCTTCTAGCTATTGGCATTGCAGGTATGATTGCAGGCGGAGCAGAGGCTGCTTCGGCTATGCAGTCCTGGGAGATAAACAATATTGTGCTCGTCCCTGCAAGCGCTGGCGTGCTCCAGGCAACTCTAGGAGGAAAAATAAAAGCAAGAACATTCTATATATGCGCAAGAATATACAGTGCGCTTTCATCTATTGGAGGGCAAGCTAACATAACCAAAATAGATGAAGTGTGCTCGAAGTTCGCCAACCATGTTGACCAGTTTCTGCTAACAGTAGTAAAGAAACTGAACAATCCTTTCCTTCGCCCATTGCTTCGAATGTTCAAGCTAAATCTCACAAAAATCGAGGAAGGCTTGCAGCGTAGCACTTTGCCGCTAACGCTTGACTGGTATTACTACTATCCTGCTACTGCTGTATACCTGCCAAGAGTTTCCTACGGACAAATAGAATATGTGTGTCTAGATAATTACAGCTGCTTTACTGGAAAGAACAACAAGGTGAAAAAATGAAAGTCGCTCTGTTAGTTCTTGCTGCTGTGATTTGTGCACAGCTAGCCTTTACATTGATCAGTTATGTTCCTCCACAGCTGGAGAGGCAGGGCGTTTACTATTACTGGTGCTGGGGAAGCTGCACTTTCTTGATGTGCAACCCTGCAGCAAATTACAGCTACGCTGGAAGCTACACGCTCCAGCTTGGCAGTACTACAGTGCAGTTCATTCCGGTCGCGGGTACGAGAGAATACAAGATTGTGGTCAATGGGCAGTTCTGCGGATACTTGCTGCCTCCAGCAGGAGATCCTTGTCCAGTAGCAATGATCGACACCGTTGGGCTCAACCTTGTGTTGGCACAAGTAGAACTGCTGAGTAGTTCTCCTGCTTGCAGACTACTGAGCAAGATCAGCGTCCTCTCTCCTAATTCTAAGATAAACGCAACAAGAAAAGTTCCGCAGCCAAACATCTCTGCAGTACTGCTAAGAATAAGCTCCGGATATAACCGCACCATTTATAATAATATTAGTGCAGAAGTCGAGGCAAGCGTGCAGCTAGTGCAGCCGTTGCCGTGCGGTAGACTAGTACTCGGAGAACACCTCCACGGCAAGTACCGCAGCACCGAGCAGTACACCTACATCTACAAGTGCACCGCAGTCTACAAGTTATATACCTCTAAGCTAGAGCAAGCTGCCGGCAAACCAGTAGCCCAGCTACTCCAGGAATATAAGCACAAGTTACTAGCAAGAAGTTGTCAGCTGGCAAGAGTAAAGGTTAATAGCAGCACAAAGCAGCAACTAAACTATTCTGCTGATCTGAGACTAGAAGCTGCTCAGGGCTACAAGCTGTTCGTAAACTGCCAAGGTAATTCTTGTCAGTGCTGCCTGCCTTCAGCAAATGCAACTCCTGAAAACTACTTGCTCGCAAGCGTACAGCATCTGCTGGTGTATCGCTTCGAGACGCCTGTAACATGGAAGTTTCTTGAGCCAAGCAATCTTGCCGGAACAAACATTTCTGCAGTCAATGTTTCTCGCTTGCTCCACCTGCTGCTCAAGCAAAATATCTCTGCTGTAGAGCTAGAAGCAGAACCTAGTCAAGGCAAGCATGTACTGGCCTACGACATCATCGATCCGAAGTGCCGTGTAGTGCTAGCCAGCGTCTACGTTGACCTGGCCAGCAGAATTACGCGGCTCAAGCTAGCCTGGGGCTACAGTCCAAAGAACTGCAGCGTTCGAGAATATAAGATCTGCACCATTAAGGGCGCTCTGTTGCCTCGTGTAGTGGTTTCCGTGAACAAGACAAAAACGCGGGTAATCCAGCAAAATGGCAGCAAGACAGTGCTTGCAGTACTACCTTGCGGAGAGCTTGTCTACGAGAACTACAGCTACACAGAGGCTAGTGCAGGAAAGAACATTACCAAAAGCGTTAATAGACTAGTGTTTGTTCCGGCGAAAAAGTTCTGTGCTAGCTTCTTGCAGTGCTGCAGAGGAGGCCAGTGCAAGCAACTAGTTTTCAGCTTTCCTCCTGGCACATGTCCAGTAGTCATCAAAAACGCTACCGCTATTATTAATATCGGACAACAGGGAATAGAAAAAATAGTGGTTAATTTAGCGGGCAAGAACTACAGCATTTACTACAGTTCCGGACAGACTACTTCTTGCTTCTGCAAGCGAGCAAACAAGACAGTGACAGCGCAGCCAAACACCGAGCTTGCCTCGCTGGAAGCTATCCTGAAGCACGAGCACGATAAGGTAACTGGTGTACCAGTGGTCATTGACATTGCTGGCTGTGCTAGAATAATAATAGAAAATAATACATTGAATTATACAATATTGTCTTCTTGTCCGTATAGTGTGCTGCCAAGGAAGAGCTTCACCGCGCCGGGATACTGTACTGCAAGCATCGGCAAGTTGCCAGCCAAACAGAGCAACTACTACATTATTCGCTGCTATGCCTTCAAGCTACCGTTCCTTACTATTGCCTACAACTCGCAGCACTTGTACATTTGCAGCATAAAGACCTGCCAAGAACTTAAAGGTAAGCTGAACTGGATATTTCTCTCCTCTGCTAATGGCTGGAAAAAGATCGTGAAGAACGCTTCTGGAGTGTACACTAGCCAGCGTCTCGTGTACTCGATGAAGCGTGCGCTCACAGAAGATATCTGTAGCTTGGCAGCAAGCGGCAAGCCAGTCTACGTAGTCTATTACCAGCACTCTTGGTGGCTTGCACTGCCCCTGAGCAGGGATACTGCAAAATATTTCATGGACTATGGAGCAGGCACAACCGTCGTTGACCTTGCAGGTCACTGGTTCTTGCTCTTCTCTCGTGCTTATTTAGTAGACCAGCAGCACAACGAGAAGCTGCTCTACTTGCAGGAAGTTACTCCTGGAGCATATGCCGCAATTATTAGGATTGCAGATCCAGCATACAGTCTCAAGCTGCAGAAAGCGGCAACAGGAGTTTATCGCGTGCAAGGACTAACTATTCAGTGCAGCAACAGTACATGGAAGGTGCAGACTCCAGGCGGAGAATACTACTTGTTGGCAGTCTTTGGAAGAAATGGTACAGCCATAAAGTATGAGGCAGGCCAAATTACAGTGGAGCGACTAGGCGCTAGACTGCCGAGTGCAGCAAAGCAGGGAGTCTACGTGAACTCTTCCGGCGACTTGGTGTTCGGCAAGCCAGACGCGTATCTTGGACCAGGAAGAGGAGCACTGGTAGCTGCGCACACTGCCAGTTTCAGCTTTCCGTTCATAGCAGATAATGCCTGGGAGCTAGTGCTACTGGTACTGCTGGCAGCTGCCTTACTCTGCTTCAGGAAGACCTAGACAGGCTGGAAATTTCTGCTGCCAGCTTCTTGTACTCCTGTATTAGCTTTTCTTTTTCCTTTTCTGCTGCTGTCAGCCTTTCTTCTAGTTTTTCAATGTTTTCTTTTAC
Organism: bacterium; assembly: GCA_013154095.1. The sequence continues at coordinate 68,357 of JAADDD010000003.1, forward strand.
CAGTTTCTCTGCTTCTTCTATGTCCTGCTCAATGAATATAACAGGATCGATCTTTACGAGCAACTTTTCTTGCAGCCTTGGAACTGCCTTAAGGTAAATTCCAGCGCCCAAATTCACGTAAACTTCTTTTTCTTCTCCTTTTTCTTTTAGCTGTTTCAGTTTTTCTAGCATTGCTGCAACAGCTAAAAGACTGTCTTTAATTGTTTGCAGTTCTTGCAGCTGACGCTCTAGTAGTAGTATTTCTTGCCGTAGCGCTTCTAGCCTGTGCAGCTTTTCGCGTAGATCTTTGTCCATGTATTTCAGCCTAGGATGCTCTCATACTCTACAGGAGTTGTGAGCGCTCCCAGCAAGATACCCCTAGAATTATACACTATGCCCGACTTGATAAAGTACGAGCCCTTGTTGACGGTCACGAAGCGCAGTTCCTGCAGACCAAGCCGCTGCTTAAAGTACTTTGCCTCGTCTTTGGAGAAAACTGGAGAAACCAGCAGCTTCTCTTGCATAGGAAGCAAGTACTGGGCAAAAATATCTACAGGTCCTAACCTTACGCGCTCTACTTCTACGCCTAGCATCTTGCGCATTTCCTGCTCTAGCTGCTCGCTGTACAAGTAAGACAGCAGCACGACGTTTTTGTGTACAAGAATAGTGTTAGCAATGACATTTACTGGACTGTCTACTACATAAATTGCCATGTCCAGTTCTTGCCTTAACTGGTTAAGTTCTTGTTCATCGTAAATATTGGAAACCAGCACGTAATTATCAGTAAGAATAGTAAAAGCTCCTAGAATATCGTAGCCACCAGCAGAAATTTCTACTAGATTTGTCCTCAAAGTATTTTCTATTATCTTTTTTGTTTCTTCTGGTAAGTTTCTAGGAATTAAAGTATAGTCGTCGTTGGTTGCCAGATAAAGCCCAACTGCAGGATCTTCGAAAATCTTGAGCAAGCGTGCATGCATTATTCTACTAATTCTACTTTTACCGTACCATCTGCAAACTTTGCTACCTTAAAGGTAATTTTCGTAGGCAGCCTTCCCTTACCTACAGAGAATATTTTTTCTGAAATTTTTGGATCCAGCTTTATCTTTTTCTCGTCGTCTACATGGAGATGCCTGCGAACAAACTGGCGAATGTACTTGATAGCTCTGTTTTTTCTCTGCGTGCGCGGAATGCCGAGCTCTACTATGCGCTGACGAATGTAAATAGTATATATGCGCTCGAGCACAGGCTCGCTCATACTTTCAGCCTAGCACCTCTGCGCCAAGACCAGCGCCTGCGCATGAAAACCCTGCGCCAGCCATGCAGACCTCCTAGACCAAACTTCCTGAGCAGCGCCCACGGAGGCATGCCTTCGGCGTACTTGCGCATAGCATTCAAGCGCATTTTTCTGGCAACGTGCTTATTCCTTGCCATTGCTTTCCCCTTTAATCATGAGTAAAGATAAAGCGCGCTAGACCTGGCTGTTTTTCTTCTAGCCGAGCAAAGCCAAACCTTTCAAATTGAACTACTTGTCCTATATTTAAATCTTCGATGCTAGGTTCTCCTACACCTTCCAGCAAGCTAGCATCTGGCATGAGCACCTGCACGCGGATGCAGCGTTTTGCAGGCACCCAGTGATATTTAGGCAGCTTCAGCTGCTTAGCGACCTGATACTCCAGCGAGTGAAACTCTGCAATGACTTCTTTTCCTACTTCTACTAGCTTTACATTGCACAGATCTTTCAGCCTGAAAAGATCTCCTGGACTGTGCTGCTGCATGTCTTGCCGCTCAACGTAGAACAGCAGCTCGTCGCCTTCCCACGACAGCGGAATTTTCCGTGTGCCCAGCTCTTGCCTGTGTGGATGATTCTTCAGCTCAACTTCTTGGAGCTCTTTAGGTGCGCCTTTTACCCTTAGAAGTACAGGTTCACGCACAAAGAAACGTCTATATGCTTGAGGATCTATTAATTTTCTGTTAATTCCGAAAAGGTTATCCCAGGCCATTACTACATCTGCTTCTTTTAATCCGAGAGAAAGAATAAATTCTCTGATTGCTTCAGGCAAAATACCTCTTCTTCTAAGAGCTTTGAGCGTGCCTGTTCTTGGATCATCCAGTCCTTGTATTTCTCCTCTTTTCCAGGCTTCTACTATTTTTGACTTGCTCATCCTGACGCCCTTGATGTGCAGCCTACCAATGTGAATGTACACGGGTGTTTGCCAGCCCATGTACTTGTAGATAAATCTCTGGAACTCGGTGTTTAGCAGGTGCTCCTTGCCGCGGATCACGTGCGTGATACCCATCATGTAATCGTCGACAGCCACGGAGAGATTCATTGTTGGCCATGCATGGTACTTGCTACCGACACGCGGGTGCTCAGCATCGATTACTCGCAGAATAACCCGTTCACGCAGAGCTGGATTAGGATGAGCAGGATCCATTTTTAAGATAACCACAGCCTCGCCTTCCTTATAGTGTCCTTCTAGCATTTTGTCGAAGCGTTCTAGATGAACATTTTTTGGAAGTTCAGCGTCAGGAATGCTTTGTCCTAGTTTTCTGTAATAAATTAGCTGTTCTTCTGTTATTCTTTCTGCTACATATGCATAGCCTTTCTCTATTAATTGCCTGACAACAGAATAGTATATTTCTAGTCTGTCAGATTGGTAATATACTTCGTGTACCTTCACCCCTAGCCACTCTAAATCTTCGCGTATCCAGTCGTAGGCTTCAGGAATGACCTTTCTCGGGTTAGTGTCAGCGTAGCGCAGAATAAACCTGCCTTCGTAGCGCTTGGCGTACTCGTCCACGAGCACCACAATCCTGGCAGAGCCAAGGTGCAGTGGGCCGTCAGGGTTCGGCTCAAAGCGTAGGCGTACCTTGCCTTTCTCTGCTTGGGGCAATGGTGGAAGTTCCTTTGGCATGGCTCACTCCAAGATAAATTCTTGCCCGTTTCTAAGAATGTGCAGATCATCGTTTAGCAGGTAGCCCTCTTCTTCTGCAACTTTTACTAGACCCATGATGCCTTCTGGTTCTCCGTGAATCGGAATTATCTGTTCTGGGTTAAGCATGTTTATTATTCTCTTGTGGTCTTCCGACATTCCGTGACCAGAAACATGGACGTTCAAGAACACGCTCGCTCCCATGCGCTTCAGCTTAGTCACTACTCTCCAGTGATTTGCCCTGTTTATTGGGTGCGGAATCACGTCCGAAGAGAAAATTACGCAATCTTCTGGCGTTATCTTGTAGGGCAGCTGGTTGTCGGCAATGCGCGTCAGCACTGCATCTGGCTCGCCCTGGTGCCCAGTAACGAGCAGAGCATAGTCTTGCTTTTTTTCTGCGAGTTCTTTGATGAAGTCCACTGCCTCGTCAACGTTCTGCACGATCCGTGTGCCTTCAGGCAACTTTATGAGTCCGAGCTTTTCTGCCAACTCTACAGACCTAGCTAGCGATCTGCCAATTATTACTGGCGTTCTTCCAAGCTTTTCTGCAACAATATTAGTGATTTCTTCAATGCGCTCAATGTGCGAAGAATAAGTTGTAAGTATTAGCCCGTTTTTATCTTCTACGAGAGAGAGCACGTCCTTGAGCATCATTTCTGCTACTTTCTCTGAAGGAGTGTGACCTAGCTGGTGCGCTCGCGTTGTTTCGATTAAGAGCAGATCCACACCCTCGTTTCCCAGCCTCCTTAAGCGTTCATAGTCAGGAGGACCGAACTTCGAGCCGTTGTCTAGCTTGAAGTCCGAAATATAAACAATGGTTTTGTTTGCGGTATGCACGGCGATGCTCACAGTCTGTGGCACAGAATGCGTCATGTTAATAAAACCAATACCGATCGATGGACCAGCAGGAAAAGACTCGCCTGCAGACAGTGTCACTACCTGGTTCTTTGGCCAGTCTATTTTATTATCTCTAAGAATATGTAACAATGTATATATAGTATAAGGAGTGCCAACAATAAAGGATTCTTTGTAGTTCTCGCAGATTTTCGGAAAAGCACCGATGTGGTCAAGGTGTGCATGAGAAAAAATGAACGCACGGATCTTTCCAGCAATTCTTTCTAGAATGTGATAATCCGGCATTGCACCATACTCTAGCAGTTTTTGCGCAGTTTCCTTGAGCAGGTTTTTCGGGTCTTCGTACAGCATAGCATAAGAAATGTCTAAACCGCAGTCTATGACAATAATGTCGCGGCCAGACTTGATGGCAACCATATTGCTGCCAACTTGCTCAAACCCAGAAATGGCGATCAGCTTTGTTTCACTCATTTTTTCTTCCTGGCCTTCTTCCTCCTTCTCCTGCGCAGCTCTTCCAGCTGTTTCTTTATCCAGATAGGTAGCTCAACTTCTTCTTTTGTAGGCTCGAACTCCTTCCACTTGAGCTCGGAAAGTTCATCGTTTGGTCCAAGCACACCTCTTGCACGCAAGTATTCTCGAGCAAGCAAGTAAAAGAACAAGGCAAGTGCCTTTTTGCCGCGGTTGTTTCCAGGAATAATAAAATCAATGTTTTGTACAGGATTGAAAGTGTTGACTAAAGCTATAACAAATATTCCTACTTGCTTAGCTTCTCGAATAGCTTGTTTGTCCATTATTGGATCTGCAGCTATTAGCACCTCTGGTTCCAAGAAATATTTTATGTTTGGATTAGTCAATGTGCCAGGAATGAACCTTCCTATCCTAGCCAGACACTTGGTGTACTCTGCAAACTTCTGCGCTGGCTTCCTTGCAGTCATGCGGTTGGCAACAACCAGAATCTCGCTTGGCTCGTACTTTGCCAGGATTCTTGCTGCTTCTGCTATTCTTTCGTCGATTTTGTTGATGTCAAATATGTAGAGGCCGTCCTTACGCTGCGTGTAGATAAACGGTTCCATGAACTTGTTTTTCTGCGCAGTGCCAATGTGAATGCCTGATTGGAGATATACAGAGCGATCCACAAGCATTTTCTCATTCCTGCTTTCTTGGTAGCTTTACCTCAAAAGGCACAACTCCTCTTTCTACTTCTAGCTTTGCTAGTTCGAAGACATCGGAAATGGTTTCTTTGACCAGTTTAGGAGCGCCTGCAGCTAGCTGAAGTACGCGTGCACCGATCATTCTGGTATAGATAAATATGTTCTTTTTACTTTGCATATCCATAATGTGGAAAAAGAAGCCTTTTTAAAGTATTTCTTTCTCGCGCGCAAGAAGGTCAGACGAGGACCACTTCATCACTGTGGTTCAGCGTTACTCCCTCTCGTCATCCACAGAAGTTAGACTGTTCAGCTATTTTAAATAGATGTCCAAGATCGCTTGCAGGAATAGCTGCAAGGCTTTAATCATGTGCTTGGCCCACTAAAGATTACAGAGGCTGCTTGCCTAAAAAGAAAATAAAAGAGCTGCGCAGACGCAAGAATCTTAAATCATACATTCATTCGTATACAGTACCATGAAGCAGCTGTACACAACAGACGTGCACAAGTTGCCAGAAGGCAGCAAGGTAGAGGTTTTGGGCTGGGTGCACGAACTCCGTGACCTTGGCGGAGTAAAATTTCTTGTTCTCCGCGACAGGGAAGGCTTTCTGCAAGTTACCTTCAAGAAAGACCTTGCTCCGGAACTGCTCAAAAAATTCGCTGAACTGAACCACGAAGATGTTGTGCGTGTTATTGGCACTGTGCGTAAAGATCCGCGAGCTCCTGGAGGAACTGAACTGCTGCCAGAGCATGTAGAAGTACTGGCAAAAGCAAAAGAAATTCTGCCCCTAGACGTGACCGAAAAAGTAAAGGCAGAGGCCGAAACACGGTTTGATTACAGGGTACTTGATTTACGCAGACCACGAATCCACGCAATATTCCGTGTGCGCGATGCTCTAGTAGAAGGAATGCGTCAGTTTCTGCGAAAACAGGGCTTCATTGAAATCTACACACCAAAAATAATTGGTGCTGCATCGGAAGGAGGCGCACAGCTTTTTCCAGTACTATATTATGGAAAGGAAGCTTTTCTTTCGCAAAGTCCACAGCTCTACAAGCAGCTGCTAGTAATTGCTGGCTTCGAGAAAGTCTATGAAATAGGACCATACTTTAGAGCAGAAGAATCGCACACTACCAGGCACCTCTCAGAATCTACTGCAGTCGACGTGGAGCTTGCGTGGACATCGCTCGAGGAGCTCGTTGACCTGCACTACAGGCTGCTCGCTGCAGGCATAGAGCATGTGTTAGAGCACTGCTCTCGCTGGCTCGAGCTGCTGGGGGCAAGCATAGACGTCCCCGAAAAGGTTGTGCTAGACTTTGAGGAAGCCAAAGAGATAACAAAACGAGCAGAGCAGCGAGAAGAGCTCGACTTTTCTACAGAAGAAGAAAAGATTTTGGGAGAACAGTTTGGTAACAGCATTGTTTATGTTCTCCGCTATCCTCTTGCAGCTAGACCTTTCTACACGCAGCCAGATCCAAGAAATCCAGAAAAGGGACTGGCCTTTGATGGAATATATAAAGGACTGGAAATTGTTTCTGGGTCTGTTCGTGTGCATGATCCAGAACTGCTGCGCAGACAGCTCAAGGAGCGAGGCATAGATCCTGCAAGATTTGGCTTTTACGTAGAAGCCTTCGAGTACGGAGCTCCTCCGCATGGAGGTTTTGGCACTGGAATAGAGCGCATTTTAAAGCAGCTGCTTAACCTGCCTCATGTACGAGAAGCTATTTTCTTTCCGCGCTTGCCTAACAGACTGGTACCATGAATCCGGAAGAACTGTTTTTTGCCTTTTTGTTGGCTTGCTTGCTGCTCTACCTTCTCTTTCCTGGTCTGCCTGCACTTATATTAATATTAATTATTTTCTTGTTTTTCTTCTTAATATATTTTGGTCCATACGAAGTCAGACCATTACCGCTCCAGGCATACATTGCCATGGTTATTTTCGGCAGTCTCTGGCTCTTTCTTGAGTGTATTCTAGGCATACATTTCTTTACCTGGCTGTTCATGATTCCTCCTGGTCCGTTCACTTCGACTTGGTCGTTCTTTATTCCGCTAGGCTTAGTGCTGTTCGGACTTTACGGTATCATCGACGAGGCAATAAAAAAGAAGATTCTAGGTTAGAGCAGGTGCAGGTGACCAGTAACTTTATCGACTTCTTCTTCTGGTGCTGGTCCAATGCCAACGCAAGTCACTGTACCAGGAGCAAGCTCTGTGCGACCAGCATCTACTACCAGAAAGACTGGAAGTCCTAGATCCTTTGCCTGCCGGTAAATTTGCATCAGCTCCTGCAAATCTTTGACTTTCAGCACAACTTTTTTCATGCCTTCTGCCAGCCACTGTTTTCTCCACTTTTCTGGAGCTTCGAGAAAAGCTCCTACTGCAGCATGAGCTACCTGCGCTGCAAGCTTTCCCTTGCTCATCTTCAGGTCTGTCCGGACAACGAGGGACTGCTTGAGCATAGTTTATTAACATATATTATGAATAGTAAATAGATATTCATGATTATATTATTAATTGTGCTGGCTGCAGGAATAGTGGTCTGTGCGTTCCTAGGTCTAGTAGTATATCTTAGACTGCTAGAGAAGCTGCTAAAAGAGGCGCGTGAGCAGCTCCATGGACTTGTGTTTGCTGCCAAAGAAATGGCTGTGCAGCTGAAAATGAAGAAACTCGAGGCAAAGAAAGAGGAAAAAAGCTCGCTTGAAGAAGAGTTCAAGCGTAGGTTCAATAAACTGCTCCGCAGGTTCAGGAACGTTTAAAATCTTTGGTGCGTATAATTTATCTGGGCCGGGGTAGCTCAGCCTGGTAGAGCGCTCGGCTCATAGGTCCTTCGAGGACTGAGAAACCGAGAGGTCCCGGGTTCAAATCCCGGCCCCGGCGCCAGCATTTTTGTATTCTTAGACTGGCAATGCTTATTAATGCGGCGCAGCACTGCAATTAAACTAGCAGTTTCTGCTGTGCTCTATTTTTTAGTTTTTTATTTGCTGTTCTTTTCTAGAACCACCGCCCAACCACCATACAGCTTTCCTGCTGCAGAAAACAAGCAATTTTTGCTGGGCTTTTACTGTTACAGTAACCAAACAGCCTTTATTAACATTTTTCAGGCAATGCTTGGCGCAGAACTAGGGAAACTCAATTATCCTTTGAATAAAATACTTGTATTTTGTTACAGAGGCACTGCTAGCAGCTATCCTTCAATTCACTACATTTATTATTTACTGTTACTAAATAAAACTACATTGATTGTACATTTTGTTCCTGTACAAGGATATAATTGCACAAGCGTAATGAGAAGAATAGGGAACATTAATTTCATAACACTGTATATTGGCCAGCAACTTCCTTTCAGCAAGCAAAAATACTGCATTGCCTGGCTAGTTTACAGCATCACTAAGCAATATTTTCTGTCGCTAGCTAGGTAAAATTTTAATAGATTATTTAGAAAATTTTAAACTTAATGCTGCTACGTCTAGGAAAAATCTTTCGCAAGACTTTTAGAAACACCTACCTCGTGCGCAGTTCTACGGTGCCTGTGCTTCGGCAACCAGTGTTCTTGGCTTCTGGTGAGCGTGTTGGCCGCGTGCTTGACGTTTTTGGACCAGTAAACTTGCCGTACGTAGAGATCTTACCGGAGACTAGGAAAGAGCTGCTGGGCGAGGTTGTCTACGTGCGAGGTGGAAAGCATGAAGTACCGCTGTCCAAGATGCGGAAACGAGACAGACTTCGAATATAATTACGAGACTGGAGAGGTTATCTGTAAGCGCTGTGGCTTTGTTGTAGGAACTATAATGGAAGTGGGTCCAGAATGGAGAGTTTTTGAGCCAGAAGACTTGCTTGAGCGCAGGAGAACTGGACCTATCGAGAAGCTGACACGTGTAGGCGGACCAGAAACAGTGATGGATAGATCATACAAGGATGTACACGGAAAAAGGCTTTCTAGCTTGCAGCGCGCTGAGGCAGCAAGAACAAGAAAAGTCGAAATTAAATCTGCGCTTTTTCATGAGCACAAACACTTAAGGTATGCTATTGGCCTTATACAAAAGTACATTTACGACCTTCATTTACCAGAAAATGTGGCAGAAACTTGTGCTGTCTGGTACAAGAAGCTGCGCGATGAAGGAGTGATGCGTGGCAGATCCATAGAAGTTGTCGCGGCTGCGCTCATCTATGCTGTCACTAGGCAGCTTGACATTCCTATTTCTCTAGACGAGATTGCGCGAGTAACAGAGATTCCGAAGAAAGAAATTGCCAAGATCTACAGGTTCATCGTAAAGAAGCTTGGACTAAAAATTAAAATAATAGATCCTATGGACTACGCTGCAAAACTTGTGAAAGAACTAGAGCTAGGCGACCAGGTGCTGCGACTCGCGGCAAAGATTATTGAGGAGGCCAAAAAGCTGGACCTGGTAGCAGGTAGATCTCCTGCTGGTATCGCAGCTGCAGCAGTCTATATAGCTGCTCGAGAACTTGGAATAAGAAAAACGCAAAAAGAAATTGCAGAAAAGGCAAACATCACTGAAGTAACAATTAGAAATAGATATAGAGAACTGCAAGAAAAAATTAACATCCAAAAACTAAAAGAAGAAGTGCTCAAGGAAACTGCTAGCAGTCAGTAGCTTTTAATAATTCCTCTTAAATATTTTAGTATGGTCGAGCGAGTAAAATCCGGCATTCCTGGAATGGACGAAATTCTGAACGGAGGAATTCCAAAGAGAAATGCTGTACTTGTTGCAGGAGGACCTGGTACAGGAAAAACTATCATGTCCCAGCAGTTCTTGATTGTAGGAGCAGTAAAATACGGAGAACCGGGAATCTACGTCACGCTGGAGGAACATCCTGCTCAGGTTCGCCGTGACATGAGCAGCTTTGACTGGTACGATGTGGGGCGAGTAGATGTGCGCAAGCTAGAAGAAGAAGGAAAAATCGCTATTGTTGATGCCTTCACCGCAGGTATCGGCAGGTATGCTGAACGAGAAAAGTACGTGGTCACTGATCCAACAGACGTGACCCTGCTTTCAGACGTGATCCGCGAAGCAATAAAGGATATAGGCGCACAGCGCGCAGTTATTGACTCTGTTAGCACGCTGTACCTCACTAAACCAAGCGTTGCAAGAAACATTGTGCTCCAGCTCAAGAAAGTGTTGGCTGGTCTAGGAGTTACTGCAATTCTAGTCTCGCAGGTTTCTGCTTCTGAGCGAGGATTTGGTGGACCAGGAGTAGAGCACGCGGCTGACGGTATCATTCGACTAGATCTAGATGAAATAAAAGGAGAGCTAAAGCGATCATTGATTGTCTGGAAAATGCGTGGGACAAGTCACTCGCTTAGAAGACATCCTTTCGAGATAACTGACAAAGGAGTAATAATCTATCCTGACAAGGTTGTTGAGTGGTAAATTCCTCGTTCTGTAAACTAAATTTTTTATCCTGTTTTGCTAGAATTTCTAGAGAAATTTCGGGTGATAAGATGAACGTCTCCGAGATACCTCTAAAACCGTTAACGAGAGAAGAAATTCATAAACTAGAAACTGCGCTACTGTTCTATACTATGCTAAGAAAAGACGTGTTTGAAATGATCAAGGACCCAGAGCAAAGAATTACTTGGGTCGATTCTTTGGCAGTTGCAGCAGCTGCTCTAGCAAGAGAAAAGGCAGGAATGCCTATTAAGCAAATAGCAGAAGAGCTAGGCAGAACAGAGACAACAATCAGAGAGCATCTCCAGGGAAAGACAAAGGCAGGAGCGCTTGTCCGAGAAACCTACGAGATGCTAGCAAGAGGCCAGCTTCCTGAGCTAGTCATCGACTCGCCTGAAGCTTTAGCAAAAGTAATCGGCAAGTCTGTAGAAATTGCAGCTGCTCCTGCAGCAGAGAAGCTAGAGCAGCTCAAGCAAACACTAAAAGAAGTAAAAGAAAAGCTAGACAAGGCACTCGAGCTACTAGAAAAGTAGATCTACCTCTTTCTCCACTTTTTCTTTATGGGTACACTGCTAGGTAGACTGTTTCCTAGAAAAAGAATTGAGCTGAAAGAACTGAAAGGTAAGGTTCTGGCAGCAGACGCGCTCAATTTCATGTACCAGTTTCTTGCAAGCATTAGGCAAAAAGATGGAACACCGTTAGTTGACAGCAAAGGCAGAATCACTTCTCACCTTTCTGGCTTTTTTTACAGAACAATTGCGCTGCTAGAAGAAGGTATTAAGCCGGTATATGTTTTTGACGGAGAACCTCCAAAATTTAAGCAACTTGCACTAGAAAAGCGAAAAATTGCAAAAGAAGAAGCAGAGAAAAGGCTAAAAGAAGCTATTGAGAGAGGCAACAGCGAGGAAGTTCTGAAGTACGCGAAGCGTACAGTGAGAGTACTTGACTACATGATCAACGATGCGCGGCGGCTCCTCGAGTACATGGGCATTCCCTGCGTGCAGGCTCCCAGCGAGGCTGAGGCTCAGGCTGCCTGCATGGCGCAGGAAGGCACTGCCTGGGCAGCTGCGAGCTCGGACTACGACTCGCTGCTCTTTGGCAGTCCACGGCTAGTGCGCGGCCTGGCAAAAACCAGCGAAGAGCCAGAACTTCTCGAACTTGAACAAGTACTGCAGGAGCTCCGTCTTTCCAGGAAGCAGCTAATAGTTGCAGGAATTTTGGCTGGCTGCGATTACACTCCTGAAGGTTTCGAAGGTATTGGACCAAAAACAGCACTCGAAATTGCCAGAAAATATCGCTTCGAGCAAGACGAAGACTACGAAAAAGTAGAAAAGCTAGTTCGCTGGAACTACCCGTACAGGCTAAAAGAGGTTGTCGAGTTTTACCTTTCTCCTCCAGTGCTCCGAGGAGTGAAACTTGAATTTAAAAAACCGCAGCCAGAAAAGATTGTAGAATTCCTGTGCGAAGAACATGACTTCTCGAGAGAAAGGGTTGAGCGCGCGCTGGAACGCCTGGAACGCGCTCACGCTGCTGCTTTTGGCCAGTCTTCTCTGCTCGACTTCTTCTAGTGCACTCATTATTTTGGAGCAGGATAGGCTCTTTCTTGGCAACAAAATTATATTAATAAAAAATATGAAAATATATAATAATTTAAATTATACAATTATTAATTTGTTTGTTCCGCTAGACTTACGGAACTCGAGCATTCTTTACTGTTCTGTGCCCTGTAAGCCTGCCTCAAACGGCGTGCTGCTTGAAGGCATAGAGCTGCAGCCCTATTCCTGGAAGCGTATCCAGCTAGTGCTGGAACCAGGCCCAGGATTAGTTGTGCTGTACTCGCAGAGCGGACCATTTGAACTGCGCAGGACAATTGTGGTACACGCTTCTCCTCTGTATACAGAAAACTTTAGCTGGCAGATAATAATACCGCTGCAAGGAGCCCCTAAAGTATTGTATGTCTACCCAAGGGACTACACTTATACTATTGGAAAATACTCTATTTTTTTGACGTTTGATGATCGCCCTAACTTAATTGTAGTGGTTTATGAGATACGCCGACCGCCATTACTGCTCTTTTTGTTTCTTTTCTTGCTCTGTCTTGAGCTGCTGCTTATTTTTATGCTAGTAGCTTCTGTAGCAAAAAGGGCAAAGTTTAGAGCATACCTACAGCTACTAAAGCCAGAAGAAAAATACATTCTTTACTTGATTCTTAAACACAAAAATAAGCTTGAACAGAAATACTTGTACCTACAAGAGAAGTTTTCTAAGCCAAAAGTTACTAGAATTCTCAAAGAGCTGGAAGAAAGGAACATTGTTGTGAGGAAAACAGTAGGCAAAGAAAAAATTGTATACATAAAATTGCTCAGGTAAATATAATGCAGGAACAAGTATACGTAGAAGGAGTGAGGTTTGCGCGGAAAGTTGTAGAAGAAGTACTGGAAGGCAAGGAGCTGGAAGAGCTGCTCAAAGAGGCAGCCCAGAAATTTCCGCACGAACCAAGAGGTATCTTTACTTCTATTCATACTTATCCAGACCATGAACTGCGCGGTTGTATAGGCATTCCCGAGCCAGTGTACCCGTTCTACAAAGCTCTAGTGCTTTCTGCTTACTGGGCGGCCTTCGAGGATAGCAGGTTTCCTCCACTCTGCAAGGAAGAGCTGGACAATGTAGTGTTTGAGGTGTCTTACCTAACTCCACCCAAATTACTGCGAGTGAAGGATCCAAGAGAGTATCTGCAGCTGATAAAAATAGGGCAGCACGGCATAATTATAGAAAGAGGTCCTTACCGTGCACTTTTCTTGCCGCAAGTGGCAGTAGAGCAGAACTGGAGCGTCGCGGAGTTCCTAAGCTATTGTTGCCTCAAGGCTGGACTAGAGCCTGGCTGCTGGCTAGACAAGGACACGAAAGTGTACGTCTTTGAGGCAGAAGTGTACGCGGAAGAAGCTCCAAGAGGAAAAATTATAAGAAAAAGGCTAGTATACCGAAATTCTGTACCTTGAAGCTGCAGCTGGTAACAGCTCAAATGCTTTTCTTTTTCTTTCCTTTATTTCTTCGATTGCTTTAAGCAAATCTTGCTCAGATAAACTATCCCTTCCATCTTTTAGTGCTCGTAGAGCAGCTTCTTTTACTGCTAGCTCTATTTCTGCTCCGCTAAATCCTTCGGTGATTTCTGCTAGCAGTTTACAGTCAAACGGCTCCGTGCAGCGCACCCTAGAAAGATACAGCGCAAAAATTTCCTCTCTTGCTTGCTTGTCCGGCAAAGGTATTTCTATTATCCTGTCAAACCTTCCTGGTCTAAGGAGCGCGGGATCGAGCACGTCAAGCCTGTTGGTTGCTGCGAGCACCACTACGCGCTCATTTGGCTCAAAGCCATCCATTTCTGCTAGTAGCTGGTTAAGCGTACGCGATACTTCGCGCTCGGCGCCAGACTCAGAGTACATTCTCCGAGCTCCAATAGCGTCGATTTCATCGATGAAAATTATACAGGGCGCATGCTTTCTTGCAGTCCTGAACAGTCTCCGTACCAGCTCAGCTCCTTCTCCTACATATTTCCTGGCAAACTCTGAACCAGTAACATAAACAAAGTTGGCGCCAGATTCTGCTGCCACCGCCTTCGCCAGCAATGTCTTTCCGCAGCCTGGCGGTCCATAAAGGAGCACGCCTTTAGGTGGCCGTATTCCTAGCTGCTCAAAAAGTTCAGGTCGACGTAAAGGAAGCTCGACAATTTCTTTTAGCTTTTCTATTTGTTTCTTTAAACCAGCAACATCTTTGAACGTAACTCTTGGTCTTTCTAGTACAAAGAATTCGCTCTTTTCTGCGCTTTCTAGTACACGAATAATTGTCGAGTTATTTTTAGATAACAGGACAACGTCTCCTTCTCCTACTCTTCCTTTCAACTCATCTAAAATGTAGACAAATAATTCAAATCCAGTAGACAACCTGACTATTGCGTGGTCTTCATCGACTATTTGCTTTACATAAGCTACAGTAAAGGGTGGTTTTCTTAGCTCTTCTAGCTGCTTTTCTAGATATTTAATCCTGAAAATAAGCTCAGAATTTTCCTTTTCAAGTTTCTTTAGGTATTCTTCGATTTTTTCCAAGTTCGAAAAAACCTCTTTCCTTGTATTTTCCATCATGTTTAAATGAAAGGTACAGTATAATAACTTTTAATGCCCTATACTTGCGAGCTTTGCGGCAAGGTTACAGATAAAGTTTACCGTGTTGTTATAGACGGCGCAGAGTTTCTGGTGTGCGAGGACTGCAAGAAATACGGCAAACTAGTGGGCGCGCCTGCGCCCCGAAGACCACGACCACAGCTTCCTAGACCAAGAGAACCCAAACTCGAAGAACTGGAAGTATTGCCTGATGTAGGAGAAATTGTCCGACAGGAACGTCAGCGTCGTGGTTTACGACTAGAAGAGCTAGCAGCAAAACTAGGCATTTCTGCTTCTTATTTAAGGAGAATCGAGCAAGGAAAAACAATTCCTGATGAGCGCACGCTCAAGAAGCTGGAAAATTTCTTTGAAATTTCACTGCGTGCGCCTATGCAGGAGCTTGAAATAAAGCTGTCTAGCGAGGATATAAATTACACAGTGACGCTTGGTGACATTGCTCAGATAGAATACGAAACTAAAGAGAAGGAGAAAAACCCGCAAGTCAGAAAATAATAAACCCGCGAAGCTGATACTGAGCAGCAAGTACAGTAAAGTGCATGCTAGTAACTCTATCTCTTTTTTCTTTATTATTGTAAAATAAAAGAAAGTGAACGTAGCCAGTGCAACTAATATGTGCGCGAACCATTCAGGAAGAGAAAAGTCTGGTAACAAGGCAACAGCAACTACTAAAGGCGAGAGCTGGTAAGGCACCAAGATTCCTGCAAGCCAGTAAGGTAACATGCTGAAGCGCCTCAATCTTGGTAAATTAGTGCTAGTCTACGACGATGCAGTGGTCTACGAACCAGCGGAAGACAGCTTTCTTGTGCTTGACTATGCAGATGTGCCTGCCTGCAAAAAGCTTCTCGATCTTGGCTGCGGCACAGGAATTCTTGGACTCTGGTTTGCCGACAGAGCAAAAGAGGTGTTACTTGTAGACATAAATCCCTATGCAGTTCTGTTTTCTGCGATTAATGCAGAAATTAACGGCATAAGACATGCAAGAACAGCGATTTCTTGTCTACTAGAAGATATAGAAGATGAATGGTTTGATGTCTGCCTATTCAATCCACCATACTTGCTCGAAGAAGAGTGCGAAGATGTACTTGATGTCGCGTGGTGCAGCTACAAGACAGTGCGCGCTTTCTTTAAGCAGGCAAGAAAAAGAATAGGCACTGCATACTTGGTGCTAAACAACTACTCGTATGAGCTGCTCAAGGAAGAAATACCTGCACACCAAATACTTGCCACTAGACAGCTACCTGGAGAAAGGTTGTTGCTGCTTAAGGTTTATTTTAACAGGAATAGGATAGAAAGAAGAAACCATAACCCCGCGCAGGTTTTCGAATGACTTAATTTCTAGTTCTAGTTTTTCAAAGTGTCTTGGAAGTGCAGAAATTATTACTTGCAGTTCTTTGAGATTAGGTAAGCGTAAAATAAAAAACGTGTCTGTGTTGTTAAGAATACGGGAACTGAAAAATGAAGGATTCTGGGTAATCAGCAAGTAAGAAAGGTCGAACTTTCTGCCTTCAGCTGCCAGCCTTTCTAGCAGCGTGCACTTCTGCAGGACATTGTGCGCTTCGTCGATCACGATCTTTACAGGAACCCTGTGCGCCAGCACCCATGCAATAAAAGAATATATTAATAACCTAGACTGAAACAGGTCTAGGTCTCTTAGCGGAACTACTAGCAGTTTTTCTTCTGCTGCAAGAAATTCCTGGATGCAGGAATTTTCTTCTGTAACGATTCCAGAAGAAAGAACTTGCTCTATTCTTCTTCGCACAACAGTGACAGTCTGTTCCGCGAACAGTGAGACTAGCTGGGTTTTTCTGTAGCAGGCTTTCCTCAAAGCAGAGAGCCACTTTTCTTCGCCTAGCTTTCTTCCAAGAGCAAGCAGCTCTAGCTGGGCTGCGCCTAGCTCGAACAGGTCCTCAAATACTTCTGGTAAAATTTCTTCTTCTTTTATCCTGGGTGGTAGCTGCTTGCCGCTGTACTCTCCGTGAAAGTCGAAGACTACTGTTTTTGTCTCGCAGTGCTGCTCGCAGAGCTGTAGCAGCTGCTTGCAGAGCGTAGACTTACCTGTGCCACTGGCACCTACTATAATAATATTGCGTGAGAGCACTTGCTTCAGCACTTCTAGCGGCAAGTTCTGCACTCCTTCGGCTACAACTAGCTTTTTTACTTGCTTGACCGAAGAAAGAGGATATATTCGAAGCAAAATGCGAGGATACAGTTTCTCTTCTAACCATTCAATCTTTTTCTTTTCTTTCTTTAGTGTGGCAACTACTTCAAGCACAGGACCAAAGAAAAACTTATAGAATGAAATGTTCTTTTTGATGTCAGCAAATTCCCGACTGCTAATATAAACAATGTCGTATTTCTGTAGCCTTTCTATGTTGAAGAAAGCTGTGTCGCAGCAGCGCAGAATATAATAATGCTCGGCATCTTCCGCGACGTACAACTCTCCGAGCCTATAGTAGGGCTTAAAGAAAATGCTGTAAATTTTTCCTCCGCTCACGCTTATAATAATGCCAAATTCCTCTTCTTCCATGCTTTAATATTTGCGCTATTACTACCAAATATTAATTTATGGTCACGAACCTGCCTCCAGAGGTGCGCGCACTAGAGTACCAGTACCTTAACGCAAAGACACTAGACGAAAAGATAAAGATCCTAGAAGAAATCATTGCCAAGACCCCTAAGCATAAAGGCACACAGAAATATCTAGCTCAGCTCAAGCGCCGACTAAAAAAGCTCAAAGAACAGCAAAGAAGTCAGATAAAAAGGAGAAGCTATATAGTTATTCCTAAAGATTTAGAGTTTAGAATATGTATTTTCGGAGCTCCTTATTCTGGAAAAACAGCGCTACTCAAAGCTCTTTGTGGCAGCTACTCGCAGCGCTGGAACTTTGTGCTAGGAACTCTGCGGCTAAAAGATGTGCCGGTACAAGTAGTAGAATGTCCTGGTTACTTAGCTCCTGAGGTTTGTCAGGTGCTCGCAGCAGCCGATCTTATTCTTGGAGTAGTTGACCTTACTCAGCCATTGGACTACCAGCTAGAACTGCTAAAAGAAGCTAAGAGTAAGTTTCCTGCAACACCTTTCTTACTTATAGCAAGCAAAGCAGACGAGCCTGGCACAAAGAAAGTCTTTGAGGCACTCGTAGCTCAAGGCTATTCTCCAGTACCTGTATCAGTGAAGCATATTTGGTCGCTGGAACAGCTCAAAGATAAAATGTTCGAGGCGCTCGGAATAGTGAGGATCTACACAAAAGAGCCAGGAAAAGAGCCGAGCAAGCGGCCGCTAATACTTAAAAGAGGCTGCACCGTAAAGGACGTGGCGGAACACATACACAAAGATTTTATAAAAAACTTCCGCTACGCGCGTGTCTGGGGAAAGTCAGCAAAGTTTCCTGGTCAGGCAGTCGGACTTGAGCATATCCTAGAAGACGGAGATATAGTAGAAATACACACCAGGTGAAGATTAATGGCAGAGGACAAGCTCAGCGTTGAAAACATCCTAGAAAAGCTGCGAAAAATCAACAGTAGTCTACTGGAAGTAGAGAGAAGAATAAAGATTCTGGAAAGCATGAGCAGCAAAAAAGACTGGGATATGCTCAGCTTCAAGAAGTTTCTGACAGTTTACCTCGAAGAATACAAGGGCGAGTGGATCAAAGAATTCGTAGAAAATGATATCGAGGTAGCCAAAGGACTAATTTCTAGCGTGCTCGAAGTCCTGAAATATTACAGTGTACAGGAACTGCTGCTCTGGGCGCTGCCGGCTGTGCAGACCTTTAAGCAAGAGCTAGAGATCTACAAAACTGTGCTGGAAGATGCGGAGAAGACGAGGCTTGTAGAAAAAGTAAAAGAGTACTGCGAAAACCTGAGAAACAGGATTGAACAGATAATAAATAAAATTCAAGAAATTGCCAGAGAACATGCAGGAACCTAATCCAGGAGACTACGTAGAAATTCAGCTGCATAATGGCAAGATACTAAAAGGAATTGTAATGCCGAGAAGTGAACTAGACACTACAGATGTACTAATACTAAAATTGGACAATGGCTACAATATAGGCATAAGAAAAGACAAGATAGCAAGGATAGAAATCGTGAAAAAATACAGCATAGAAAAAGAAGTAGAGCGAGTTGTACAACGTAAAGAAGGACTGCCAGTTATAGGAATGTTTGCCACAGGAGGCACAATTGGCAGTCGAGTAGACTACGCAACTGGAGCAGTCACGGCAAAATACAGTGCAGCAGATATTCTTGACCTTGTGCCAGAAATTGCAGACATAGCAAACGTCGAGGGACACCTTATTTTTAATATGCTTTCTGAGAACCTCACTCCTGCGCACTGGATAGAGATTGCAAGAAAGATCAGCGAGCACCTTGACGAATACTACGGTATAGTTATCACGCACGGTACAGACACGATGGCCTTCACCGCTGCTGCCCTGGCGTTCATGCTAGAACAGCAGCGGATACCTGTGATCTTGACTGGCGCACAGCGCTCTTCTGACAGACCGAGCTCAGACGTGCACCTGAACCTGCTCTGTGCAGTGCGCGCAGCTTGCTCGGACGTGGCTGAAGTCTGCATCGCGATGCACGGAGAAACCGAGGACACGTACGTGTTGCTGCACCGAGGAGTGCGTGCCAAGAAGCTGCACACTTCTAGAAGAGATGCATTTGTTTCGGTAAACGATGTACCGCTAGCAAAAATCTGGAAGGAAAGAATCGAGTTTCTGCGCAATGATTATAAGAAAAGAAATCAGGACAAAGAAAACAGAATTTTCTTAAACATCGAGCAACGAGTAGCACTGCTCAAGTTCTTTCCTGGAATGCCTGCAGAACTGGTAGATGTACTTGTCGATAAAGGCTACAAGGGTCTGGTGATTGAAGGCACTGGACTAGGGCATGTAGGCGAGTACTTGCTGCCGGCTATTAGGCGAGCAGTAGAAGAAGGTCTTGTCGTGTGCATGGTTTCTCAGTGTATTTGGGGCAGGATTAACATGTGCGTGTACAGTACAGGCAGAAAGCTGCTGCAAGCAGGAGTAGTTCCTTGCGAAGATATGACAGCAGAAGCGGCTCTCAGTAAACTAATGTACTTGTTGGGAAAATACGATGCAGAAACAGCGAAGAAATTAATGCCAGTTAACCTTAAAGGAGAAATAAGCGAAAGGAGCAGCTACCTTGTTTCAAGACCGCCAAAATTCTACTACCACGAAAGTCTAGTTTAGAGACCGTAGCGAGCCAAGAAGAGCTTGTTGGCGCAAGTATATCTTATAATTACTAATAATGAACATATATCTTTTATTATATTATATGGTATGAGCACAAGGTACCCTCGACCATAGCGCTGCACGAGAATTGCCGGTCTGTTTCCTGCAGAGGTAACTAGGATGTTGAACTCCTGCACGTCGGTGCCTAGCACAGTGTAGTCGTAAATTGTTTCGTTGACGACGATTTTTTGCTGGCACTGGGCAAAGTATTTCTCGTTCTTGATGATGCGCTCATAAGCGTAGATTTTTACTGGATGAACTGTGCCGTTTGGTCCTGTCTTGAGCACATAGTCAAAGTGAATAGCAGGACTCAAGCCTTGCTTTGCTGCTAGGTAGGCTCCTAGACCAGTATACTTGATGCTGGAATTGCTGCTATTGCCTGGAGCAGCAATTCCCGAACCATCGGCAAAAATTACTACACCTCCGCTGCTTGCATATTTCAGCAAGCTCTGAAACTCAAGATTATCGAGCACCTTGTATCTGTAAAGCAGAACAACATCCGTGCTAGGATTATATGGCACAACACTGCTGCACATTGCGCGTAAACCAAACTGCCTAAGAGCACCTGCAAACACTTCACACTCACTAGAGAGGTTGCTTGGAACCACTATTAACACAGAAACAGCTCCTGGAACAAGCTGCGGCAAGGTAAACCTGTTAACTGCAATAATGTTTAGTTTTATCAAGAGGACTGCTCCCAGAGCAAGTACAGCAATGAGCAGCAGGAATTTAATAATCTGCTCTGCAGTGGAAGCTAAGCGCAT
This sequence comes from bacterium, assembly GCA_013154095.1. The sequence continues at coordinate 88,868 of JAADDD010000003.1, forward strand.
AGAAGTAGTAGGCTAGCCGGCAGCTTAAATTTCTCTCTTGCTGCGCAAGTACTTCCAAAGAATGTGGTTAATTTTAGTTACAGGTAAACCTTCCTGCAAGCAAAGTCTTGCAAGGAACTTACCAACAGTTTCTTGTGTCTTTTTGCTGTAACTTCCGCTGCAAATGCCTAGCTTGCATGCCCAACGGTAGATCCAGACATCTACGGGCACAAGAAAATTTTCTATGTCAAGAATTTCCCATGAACCTACATCTACCATAATTGAGGTCCAGAGCCAGAACAGCTTTCCGTGAGCTCCTAGCTTCCTGAAGCTTGCTGTTCTTTCCTGCAGTTCTTTGATCGTGACTTTTCTGCCTATTTTCCTTGGGTCTCCGTCAAATCTTTCAACTAATATTTTTGAGTTTTCTTTCCATGCTAGATTATCTCTTGTCGGGAATCTACCTCCGCAAGCTTTTATTATTCTTGCCAGCTCTTCCAGTGAGAGTTCTGCAATAGTTTCTGCAGACAGAAGTTCTGGACGCGCAGAAAAGAAGCTGCGCATGCACTTTACTAGCCTGTCGCCGCGCGTCTGGTAGTCTATCTGCACAAAATAAAAGTAGTAGAGTGCAGCTTCCTTGCTCTTGGGCTCGATGCCCTGAGGCAGGTAATCTACTGGCCAGTAGTCCTGTTCATACACTCCTTGCTTCTGCTTGAACTGCTCTACTAGCTCGCGGAGGAAACCAGCGACAGCAGCTTCTTGAGTAGTCTGTCTGTGAGTACTGGAATGCCTGCTGCTGTGCATGTTTTCCCGAAAGGAGTAGTAGTACTTGGTAGACAAGAGCTTGCTCGTGCAAAACCTACCAACACAAGCTTCTTTACTGTACCATTTAATTTATAATATACTACTGTAGTAGGCAGGCCACACACAGGCAGCTTTCTGCAGTAACGAGAAAAATTGTGGAGGCAAGTACTGTTGCTCAGTGGGCACAGAACAATTCTTTTAGGCAGCACAGGAGTAAGTCTGTGCAGGTAAGCCAAGAGTTCTAGGCAGTGCGGACAAGCTGAATGATAAATTACTACACGGAGCACCTCAAGGCTGCTTTTTCTCTTCTTGCTGCAAAAAATTCTTGCCTGTACTGGTAGCAGTGCAGTGTACTGACCTGGAGGCAGGCAAAGCTCAGCAAGCGAAGAATTCAGCACTCTGGTGCACACTGCTTGCTGCATTATTATCCTTTCTAGTACCGCTGTTACGTTGCTTGCTAGAATGTAACAAGTAGAGTTGGCTGGAATGACTAGCTTTACTAGCTTGTAGTGAATTACAGTAATAGTTGGCAGTTTTAGGCGCTCGGTGCCCATTTCTGCTTTCTTCAGCGAACTATATTTTTTTAGAGAATACTTCAAACCTAAAAAGGAGAAGAATGGTCTGTAGTTGTAATAGTATGCCGAAAAATTTATTTCTGGAGGAAAGTATGTAACAGCAGTACCAAGTAAAGGAAGCGAAGCATTTGCAGAAGTAAAATTAACACGAACTAGGTTATAGTGTTTTAGTTGTGTGAAATTAAAGTTTCCTAAACAGTAAATCCTGCGTGGCTTTATTAGTGATAATAATACTTGCACACAAGGACTAATGGTTTTCTCCGAATAGAGCACTGCACAGCGATGCTGGAGCGCTAACTTTAGTGCTGCAAGTAGTAAGCTTCGATTTTTCACGTCACCGTGGTGTGTTTCTACCAGCACCACACACTGCACGAAATTTCTTGCCAAGAATGCCAGCGATGCAGCAGTGCCCACAGCACTGTATCCCCAGAGGCGTTCATAGAGCACTGGCCCACCGAAGAGCAGCTCAAGCATCCTAACAAAGCCAGGACTTACTGCTAGCGGACCACCAACAATAATTACTTTTCTCAGATCATGAATATTTGCTAGCTGCAGGGCAGTGTACTCTGCTGTCCATGCAGCTCCTGCTACTCTTGTGTTTACTGCTAGCACAGCTATATTGGGTGCTAGAGAGCGCAAGGCAAGTGCAGGTACAAGGTCGAGTGGTCGAGAAGCATTGACGAGCAGTACAGTGACTGCACGACAGAAAGAGCAGAGAATGGCTGCTGCCAGCAGCCAGACCAGCAAGCGCATACGACCACGGCAGCTTTTTATGTTGTGGTGCTCAGAGAAGTTTTAAGGTCTGCTTGGGCCCGTAGCTCAGCCAGGCAGAGCGTCCGGCTTTTAACCGGAAGGTCGCGGGTTCGAATCCCGCCGGGCCCGCTAATTATTTATTATTTCTGCTAGCATTGTATGTAATGTATTATCGTGCGGTCGAGTTACTCGAGCAGTACAAGCAGTTCAGCGAAAAGCTCCGCAAGTATCTCTTAACTTCTCTTGGCTTGCTGCTAGCATCTCTTTTTACCTACATTCTCTTACCTTTAGTTGCTTATATCTTGTTGCTAGTTTCAGCAGGTATCTTTTTCTGGACAATGTATAGGCTAGGAAAGCTAAGAACAGAAATTGCTAGGCATGTTCCTGAAATAGTAAGAGCCTGGGAAGCTGGATACAGGATAATTACTGATGTAGCTGTACTTGATGACGATTACATTGACATTATTACTGGACCGGTGCAGTTCAAGTTATACCCTTCAGAAGGTACTCGCTACATTGAGCTGCACTATAGTCCGGGCAGCTGCACACTATACGTGAAGTATTCCGAAAAATACGATTTGCTCCAGCTCCTTGTTTCTTTGCCAAAAAACAGGTTTTACCTGCTGTACATCCAAGAAGGAAAACCAGCAAAGGAAGAAGGCAGCAGGCAAGCACTAACTCCTGAAATGGAAAGAATAGTTGCAGAAATAATTACTAGTTTCGCCAACAGAGAACTAACAGTAGAGAAACTCTTTAGGTTTGCTGAAATGTTAGGAGCTGCTGCAAAGCAAGCAGCAAAGAAAGCTGGTGGACCCGCCGGGATTTGAACCCGGGGCCTCCCGATTGCAAGTCGGGCGCTCTTCCAGGCTGAGCTACGGGCCCAGATACTGTTAACTGCACGGTTTATTTAAAAATTGCCAGCACTGCATGCTTCCCTGCGCAGTAGTAGAGCTCCTTGCCTTCTATTACTGCGCGCAGAACTTTCTCGCTGCAATTATTTAATAATATATATGTATCATTATATATTATTATACATGTTCTTGTTGCCTTGCCGTTTTTCTCGAGCAGCGTCACAGGCAGGTAGCCTGCAACAGGAAAGCAGTACTGCTCGCGATTACTGACCAGCTCTTCGTGGCAAGGGGCAGGCACTACAGGAGAGTTTAGCTGCTGCCATGCTAGCCAGGCAAGCTCCAGCAAAAATAAACTAGCTGCAATTGCTGCAGCATATTTGTAAGAAGGCGGTAGCGGCAAGCGCATGGCTACTCGGCAAACTTTAAAACTGCGCGAAGTTTATTAATTTAGCGCGGGGGTAGTCTAGCCTGGCAGGACGTCGGCCTGCCACGCCGAAGGCTCGGGTTCGAATCCCGACCCCCGCACCACTTTTTTATTTCTTGCGCTAAGTAATTTCTTTGCGGGGGTGCCCGAGCCAGGCCAAAGGGGCCGGACTAAGGATCCGGTGGCTTAGTGCCTTCGCGGGTTCAAATCCCGCCCCCCGCACCAGCCCTTAAGTTCTTGGCGCACATATAGTGCAAGGATGGTGCTCATTGTGCTAGACGGCGTTGATGGTGCGGGCAAGTCCACGCAGCTCAGGCTTCTAGTAGAGGCACTAGAAACTCGCGGTGTACCTGTGCGCTGCAAGCACTATCCTGACTATGACCATGAGTTAGGCCAGCTGATCAAGAAGTACTTGCAGCGCGAGCTGGAGCTGCCAGCAGATTCTCTTTTCTTGCTTTTTCTTGCAGACATGCTCAAGGACAGAAAAGAACTTGCTGAGCACGAAGGTGTGTTGCTGCTCGATAGGTACGCTACTAGTTCTGTTGCCTACGAGGCAGCGCTTGGATTAGAGCTTGAGCGACTAGCAAAAATTGTTGAGCTTCTCCAGCTTCCTTCTCCAGCACTAATTATTTACTTGGACGTCGATCCTCGCACTGCAATGCAGAGAAAAGGAGGAGGGCAGCACAGATTCGAAAACGCGGAATTCTTGCTAAAGGTAAGGCAAAACTTCCTGCAGCTGGCAAAAATGCACTTTCTTTGCCCTAACTGGAAAGTTGTTTGCGCTGAAAGACCAGCAGAAGAAGTCTTCAAGGATGTGCTGCAGGCAGTGCTAGAAGTTGTCAACGCGCCAAAGTAGTGCCTTGTAATCCTTTTCTCGCTGCTGCTTGATTTTTTCTAGCTTCTTGAACACCCTACCATGAGGACTACCACGAATAATGTCTAGCAGCGCTTCTCTAGCATAATACACTCCTTCAGAGTCTCCAAGAATACCTATCCTCAGCTGTTCTTCATTCACTACTATCCATGTACCAGTAAGTCGCTCAACTGTCTGTTTTGCGAGACCTTTCTTGCCGATCACTCTTCCAAGAATTCGCTTGTTGTGGTACCAAGGTAGTCCGAGCTGCTTTAGGTCTATTTCATCGAAGATGTAGTTCTTAAGGATAATATTAATTGCTTCAGAATACCTGAATCCGCAATCCATTGCCTGAAGAACTTTGCATGCCTGCAAAATGGTGTACGAGTCTTCTCCTTTAATTTCTATCTCTCCGTTTTCTTTGACAGTTATTTTTGTGCCTGTCAGCTTTTCCAGCTCTTTTTTGTGTCTGCCTTTCTTGCCAATGATTTCGCCTAATCGAGAGCTAGAAACATGCAAGTAATTTATGTACATTCTCCCTTAACTTCTTCTATAACCTTGTCTAAGTCTATGTTAAGTCTGTACTCTGAAGTAAAATAGTTTACTATATTCTCGAGGTCGCGCTGCAGCCACTGCTCGGCCAGCGGATGAGTGCGCAGCACTGCCTGGCTAAGGTCTATAAAATACGGTAACTGCTCGTGCACCAAGATGTTGTACTCGCTGAGGTCTGCATGCACGAGCTTGGCTCGCTGGTACAGCCGCTTATAGTTGTCTAGCACTAGCTGGAAGAACTGCTCTGGCTGTTCTAGACGCACTTCTAGGAGCTTAGGTGCTGGCCTGCCTTCTTCGCCTATTAGTCCTGTTACTAGCACATTGTGCTCGTATTCTACAGGCTTTGGCACCAGGACGCCGTGCTCGTAGGACCTGCGCAGGTTCGCGAACTCTTTCCTTACCCAGGTAAACACAAACCTGTTCCTGTTTTCTGGCACGTCGAACCGAGGATCGCCTTCAATGTACATGCGCAATTTCTTGATGGGGAATGTTTCTATTCTATAGACTTTCACGGCAAAATAGTCTTTGTCTGACTTTGCCAGAAAAACAACCGATTCCTTGCCTTCTCCTATCGAGCCGTAAATTTCTCTAATACCTAATTTTTTCGACAGCTTTTCTAAGTGCTTGAGCGTGTAGTGATCTATTACTTTTTGAAAGAGCTTTCTTGTTTGCTTTTCAATCCTTATTTTTTCTTCTCCGAGCTCCAGCTCTTCAAACTCAAAGTCCATGTTTACTCCTCCTTCAAGTAACCTTGCTTCTTGAGCCATTCTACTTGCAGCGGAGTGTATTTTAGGAGCACGTCACCTTTTTTCGGCGTGTACTGCCAGGGCTCTACAAGCACTACATCGCCTTCGCGGATCATTGGTCCGCGGTACTTTCGCGAGATCTTGCAGAGGCGCTCCACGCCGTCTAGGCAGCGCACAATCATTTGGCGTGCTCCTAGATAGCGCACAACAATTCCAAGCACTTGGTTGCCTTTCGGCAGCTGAATTTTCTTAATTTCCTCTTCTTCGTCGACTGCTCGCTTTTTCTTTGCTGCGCACATGTCCTACCACGAGCTTTTTGTCCTGGAAAATTATATATTCTATCTTATCGCCGGCTCGCAGGTTTTTAATTCCTGTCTCTGCTTCTTGCAGCTCGTTCCTGCTGTCTAGGAACACTACTCTACCCTCTTCTGCGTACACGACTTCGCCGATCTCTGGTTGCAGGAGCTCGCAGCCTACAAGCTTGTCAGCAGAAAGCTGCTCTACTTTATTCGAGAGCAGGTTCCTTGCCTGTACTTGGTCTTTCTCGTAGCCTAGAATAAGGTAAGGAGTAGAACGGTAAAGGACTATTTGTCCAGGTAACAAGTCGTATGTCCTGAAAACGTAGGTGAACCTGACCTTTGGTTTTGATGTTTGTCTGTCTATGCCTACAACTTTCACTGATCTAGAAGCAACGTAGCCCAGCCTGTAATCTTTTTCCATTTTCTTTAATAGCTGTTCGGCTACTGCACGAGAGCCCAGCCTGTAATCTACTCCGTGCCTAGTTTCTTGCTCGCCCGAAATGAAGGCAAAGCTTCGGGGAGAATTTTCTACGAGCAAGCGAAAGATCCTCGCAGCGTACTGCCAGTTGGCTCCACGGAACTGCACGATCGCTTCGTAGTATCCTCCTGCCTTGCAGCTGCAGGCTCTGCACGTGCGTTTCTCTATCTCGACTTTCACCTCGCGCGCGATGCCCTTATTTCCCGTTACTATATATACTTCGTAGGTACTCTCGTCGCGCTTCAGTACCTGGTACTTGACGTTCAGCTTGCCTAGTCTGTGGCGCAGTAAGTCGTGCAGCTTCTTTTCTGGAGGCGCATCGAACTTGCCGCAAGAAGGACAAAGCCGAACCTTAATCTTTGCAGGAATGAGTTTTTCTGCTAGCTTGCTGTAATAGCAGTGTTCGCAGACCCCTTCTATTAGTTTTTCTGTTTTTTTGCCGCACACAGGACACGTCAGAATTCCTTTACTGGAGTTCTTGCTCCGCATGCCTCGCAGCACAGCATCCAGACACGGCCCTCGCGCTCTAGTACTGTGTCAGGAGAGCCGCAAAGAGGACAAATAACATAGTACTTGATGTAGAATTCGTACTTTTTCTTAATGTCGTCCGGAAATTTCTTTCCCTGAATAATTAATCTGTTACCAAGTACCATGACAGGAGAAGCCAGAACCTTGCTAAAATATTTAGAAAGATGTTCAGGAGAGCGTCGGAGCTTGTCACAGATTTCCTTGAAGTTCACAATTACAGTACGGTTTCCTTGAATAATTATTTCTGGTTCAGGAGGCTGCCACCTTACACGGTTAAGCACTACAGGAGGTAACTGCTGGTAGGCTCTGCGCAGCAGCGCTAAGTATTCTTCGCGGTTCATCGTCTGACTAGCTCGATAGCGATAGTTGAAATGTTTATTTTCCTGCCAGACGGATCCTGCAGCTCGTCTGTCCCAATCTGGATGCTGCCAACTTTTACGTCTTTCAGGAACCTACGGGTAATGATTTGTGCTACATCCACAGCTTTAGAAATTGCCTTGCCCCTTGCTTTTAGCACAACCCTGTTCGCGTTCTTGTTATTGAACTGCATAAGCACTGCTAGGATATACTTCGATGTTGGCTTCTGTCCAATATAGATTACGTTTTCTTCTGCCATCGCTCGGCACCCAGGAGTCTTACTGTGAACACTGTGTGGAATACTAGAAGTAGCTATTAAAAGATTATTGCACTGCACTGCTGGCAGCAAGCTCGGTTTCCTGCAAAGTTCCATTGTTCAGTATTACTGCTGCTCGAAGACTGGCATTGAGCGATAAATTAAGCGCACGTATGTGTGCAGGAATGTTCATGGCGTTGAGAGGAACCGTGAATTTAAGAGCTTGTTTTGAATTGCAGGGAACTAGCTTGTCTAGAGTATAGCTGTGCGAGTAAACTAGCTTGCCGTCTGCAAAAAATTTAAGCACAAGTTCTTGTAGCTTTAGACCTTTATATTTCTTACCAAAACAGTAAAATGAAACAGTGACCGAAACGTTTACTGCTGTAAGTCCGAGCTTTGGTACTACCAGCATTCTCGCGTAGTAGAAATTAAGAGGTACTGTTAGCTTAAAGTACTGCGAAGACACTTCAAGCAAAGGAGCGTATAAGTGCTGCGACTCGAGAAAACCGATAAGCTTGCTGAAATTAATTTCTAGTTCACAGTAATACTGCAGCGGAGGCTGCCCTCCTCCGCCTGCAGCTACTGGTACAAAAGTTCCTGCAGGAGGCTGCCTACCGCTCAGTATAATGTTTAGGCTGCTGCAGTAAAGGTTCACTGGTTCTGAGCAGTAAATAATTAATTTATGGTCAAAGAATTCTAGCTTGTAGTATATTGGCTTTCTGTGTTTTCCTGGAAGGTGTTTAAGCAAGGCAAGACTGTAGCGTTTGCCGAAGAAAACAAGAAACGCATAACAGCTAGCGCTAGAGTTTCCTGTAACCCGAAGAGTTAGCTGCTTGCAAGAACCTGCCTGCAGAACAAGATAGGCAGGGCCAAGAACGCGTGCTCTAGTAGTATTGCAAGAATATATTAATGATAGGTTATATAATACATAATTTATATTACTAATATTTGGCAAGCAGACAGTGAGCAGCACTTTCTTTCCTTCTGGCTTTACAGCCTCAGCAACAGGTCCAGGAACAGCTATGCTTAAGTTAACTTCTGCAGAAAGCTTGCTGTGCTTCTTGAAGAACAGCACAGGATATTCTACTATGTAGATAACTTTTATGTGCATGCTACTGTTCTTTGTTGTTACAGGCAGAGTAACTGAGAGAGTGGCAGTTGCACCAGATAGCTGATAAGTAAAGTTTTTTGCTCCTAGAACTGCTAGTCCAACAATTTTTGCTTTTGTCTCTCTTGCAGGATAGATGTAGATATTAGCGAGCAGTTTGCAGGCAGTACTGCTGCAGTACAGCTTAGCCAGCTTTGCCTGCACAGAAAATTTTGGGGCTGCACTAAACACAGACTTTACAGCCAGCACTGCAATGAATCCCGCGACTGCTGCAGCAACTAACAAAATGGCAAGCTTGAGGTAAAATTTTCGTTCAGCTTCTACTGGGATTTCATCTGGACTTACAGGCTCTTGTCGCTCAAATCCTGGCTTGCGCAGAAGTTCTTGCCGAGAAAAATTGATCCTAGGACGTTCCTCTTGCTCTTCTTCTTTTTTGGAAAAAATATTTTTGAGAAAATCAAGAATGCCCATGACTTACCCGCTCTGCACCAACACGCCGTTCAGCACACCGTGCTGTCCTGGTCTCGAAGTCACGCGCACGAGACCTATTTCTGTGCGCACAAGGCATCCTTTAGTAATTATTCTTTCGCGCACAGCATTTGCTCCTAGCGGGCTCTCTACAACTTCCAACACTCTTACCTTCTTTGTTCCTTCAGGAGTAGCCACGTTAATGTACTGTGCAAGATAAAGTCTGACTTTGTGGTTGCCTCCACGTACACGTATAATTTTTCGTTTCTCTGCAGCTGCAATTCGCGTGAATGTAGGATACCTTCCTAACTCGTATTTTCTTTTCTTTCTTGCCAGCACTTTTTTTCCTCCAGTAGGCTTTCTGAGCGAAGGTCCGTGCCAGACAGCCATAATTTCAGGAGTGGGCTACTCTAGTTAAAATATTTTTGAAGGAATGGTCACACCAAATAAACCGAACCTGGACTTACCAAGCACTAAATAAGAAATAGTGTTAGCCAGGATGCACGGTGTATACTTGAGCGGATCATACGTGAAAATAACAACTGTGCCTGCTCCGTACTGCTTTTCTAGAATAGCTGGTCTGGAGCCATGCGAGCCCTTAATCCAGGCCAGCAAATCGATGTCGTAGTCTGTGACTTCTACGTATTTTACTAGTCCGTGCAGCCTGAGCTTGCCTTCTTGTGGCACACAGTCCTTGAAGATTGGGTTGTTCGGCTCGAAAACAATCAGTTCTGGATTGTTGTCTTCCAGTATTTGTACGCTGTACGTTCCTGTAGCAGGATTGTACTTTAGGTTGAACTGCATGCCAAATAAATTCTCTATGTATCCTGTATTTGAGCCATTAATTCCTGGAATGTACCTTTCAGTGAGAGAATCTCCTATTATAATTAAACGTCCTCCGTGCTGCACGTAGTCATACAGTGCGTTCAGCAAGACCTGCGACACTCGCTTGAAGTTGGTGATAATAATAAGGTTGCAGCGGTCTAGCCTGTCTTTAATGATCTGGTAAGACAGCGTGTTTAGGTCGTCGCCGTAAGTTAGTACGGTGTAGCGTGCAGTCTGCAAGTTAATAATAAAGTTTGCGAGCTGATCTGGGTTAGATTTTACCACTGCCTGGTAGCCAGAAGAAGAGCTGATTATGCAAACAGTTGCTCTGGTTAGTTTCTTGCCTAAAAAAGGTAAACCTCCTGCTACCCTAATAATAAGAAAGATAACCAGTATGCCGATAATTATTAGCAGAACGTGCTCAACGCCTAGTTTCTTCTTAGGAGGAGCTTGCTGCGACCTGACCATACATCTCCCTTTAATGTAATATAATTTAAACATTTTAATGTTATCAAATATAACTTATTTGCCTGTTTTGGTGAGTTTATGACTGAGCTAGAAAGACTAACAATTGATAAGGTAAAGATACCTGGTGTAGGCAAAGTAACAATCGAGAAACTAAAAAATGCAGGCTTTACAGATTTAGTGAGCATAGCAGCAGCATCTCCTATGGAGCTTTCGGTACAGACAGGAATTTCAGAAACAACTGCAGCAAAAATAATTAATGCCGTAAGAGAATACCTAGGATTCCTTGATTTTGAGACAGCAGACAAAGTATTGGAAAAGAGACAAAAAGTGAAAAAAATCACTACTGGCTCAAAGAACCTAGACAGCATTCTAGACGGTGGAATAGAAACTGGCGCAATCACTGAAGTGTTTGGGAGCTTTGGCAGCGGAAAGACCCAGCTCGCACACATGCTTTCTATTACTGTGCAGCTGCCTCCGGAGCAGGGAGGCCTAGGCAAGCCGGCAGTCTACATCGACGCAGAGGGCACGTTCAGGCCAGAGAGGATCAAGGAAATCTGCGAAAACAGGGGCTGGGAGGCTGACCAGATACTCAAAAACATCTATGTTGTGCGCGTCTATAGCAGCGACCACCAAGAAGCTGTGCTGAGAAAGCTAGAAGAAAAAATCAGGAAAGGCGAAATAGATCCAGGTCTAGTTGTAGTGGATTCAATCATGACACACTTGCGCGCAGAATATGTTGGCAGAGGTGAGCTAGCAGAAAGACAGAACAAGCTCAAGGAACACCTCAACATTCTCAAGCGCATCGCTGACGTGTACAATGTGGCCGTGCTGATCACAAACCAGGTACAGGCACGCCCAGACGCGATTTTCGGTAAGCCAATCGATGCTGTAGGAGGTCATGTACTGGCACACGCGAGCACTTATAGAATCTGGGTAAGAAAAGCCAGAGAAGAAAAGCGCATAGCAAGAATTGTTGATGCTCCGCACAAGCCAGAAATAGAAGCTGTGTTCAGGATTACTGCAAGAGGTATAGAGGACTAAGAGTAGAGATTATAAAGCAGCACTGAGCAGTAAATAATTTCCACGATGTGCAGCAATCTTATTGCAGGGCAAACATCGTAAAGTGCCATTAACAGTGCATGGATGAAAAAAATCCAGGCAACGCCGTACTTTATTCCTTTTTGCTTCGCGGTGTTAAAAATAACAAGAAAAATTGCTAACAATATAATATAAAATATACTTTTAGGATTCTCGTAAATGAAGGAGCAGTAGCGTAAATGTTTGTCGATGAACTCCTTTACTGCAGCAGGAAAAGGCAAGTACACGAGCAGCACAGCCTCGATGAACATCAGTGTAATATCAATAATGAAAAGAAACTGCAAAAAGCGGGCATAGCGCAAAATTTTTTCTTCTTGCATGCTCAGTCCTCGAGCTCTACTTGCTTTATCGGTTTACCGTAACTAGTAGGAGGAGCGAGCCAGTCAACCACCAGTTCAGGGTTGTCTGTTTCTACTATTACCTGGATGCTGCCCATAGGAGATTCTTCGTCCGTATCGCAGAAGCAGACCTTGCCTGCAAGCGCTGCCTGCTTGTTCAGCTTTAGGATAATCATGTCACTGAAGGTGTGCTTGAGAATGTACTGTCTGGCAGCGTCCAGCACTCGCTGCTGCCAGAGATAATTTCTTATCTTTTCTAGATGTTTCTTTCCTTTTCCTTCTGCTACTACAATGTTGTCTTCTATTCTTAGTTCAAGTTCGGGAAAAAGATTCCTCACTGCCTGAATTACCTTTGCAGCGTCTTCGGTAGGATTTATAGTTGTCATAACCTTAATAGTCAAATTTACTTTGTGCTTCATAGTGAAACCATGAATGTTACTGAAAAGGTTATAAATATCCTCAAAGAGCTTGGCTATAAAGTTTTTGAGAATGTTGAGCTCAAAGGTAAATCTGGTCTAACTTATGCTATTGATGTTTATGCCGTAAAAGAAGATCCTTTCTGCAGAATCCGCGTTGCCGTGCTCATCCCACAAGGAAAAATTACCAAGGACATGGTGCTCCAGGCAAAGATGATTCTCAGCGACGTAGAGAGTGTTGACCGCGTGATTATAATTAATACTAGCGGAATAGAAAAAGAGGCGTACAAGCTGGCAGAAACAGGCACTCCTGTACTTATAGTAAGTCTAGATGCTTTGGCGAAAACAGCAGAAGAAGTCGAAGAATTCCAGCACTATGCATTTAAGTTGCTGGTCGACGAAGACAGAGCAAGGTCGCTCGTGAAGCAATACTTGCTGAATTCTTACCTTGCTTCCGCGAAGGTGCGCTCAGTAGAGCTTGTGTACAAGCCATATTATTTGATATATTACAGGACAACAGTAGACGAGAAACAGCTCTTTGGAGGCATGTTTGTAGATGCTGTAACAGGAAAAATCGAAACAAAACTAGCTACCCTTGCACCAAAGGCGCTTTCTTTGATTCAAAAAAAGCTGTATAAAGCTAGCGATATACCTACAGTTGTAGAGGAACCGAAAATTGATGAAGATAGGGCAAAGAAAGTTGCAGAACATCTATTTGTAGGCGAGCAGCCAGAAATCGTGCAGTGCCAGCTAGTCTACTTGCCTGTGTGGAGAGTGGAGCTAGTCTACAAAGGCAGAACTTACTTGCTGGAAATAGACGGCGTAGAAGGCTCCTTGCTCAGCGAGCCAAATATTAAAGCAGGACTGCTTGACAAAGTATTAACCTACTTGTACGAGCCGTGGAAAGCTCTCGAAGACTTTGGCAAGAAGGTGCTGCGCTACTTGAGCGTGCTAGGAACAAGAGAAAAGAAAATAATTATATTTATTTTATTAATTCTTATTTTACTTATAATAAGTATCTCAGTGAAATAGATGGCTAGAAAAAAGTACATGGCTCCACTTGCATTTGCAGGAATTATCTCTTTCCAAGAATATTCTAACGGCTGGAAAGTAAAACCAAAACACGTAATTTATTTCACTCTTGTTATAATTATTGTTAATTTATTAGTGTACTTTTTACTTTTCCGCTAGCACGTCAACAACATAGTGTATTTTCTTGGGCGCATAATTCTTTATTTTTCTTATTTCCAGAACTACAGCATCTTTAAAGTATTGCAGAAACCAAGAACAAACTAGATCTTTTATTTTGCCCTTCTCTTCTACAGTAAATATCCTGTGAAAATGAACTATGCATGTATTTTTTGCCATTCTTGCTGCTGCAGGCAAGTACTGTTCAGTAGAAAATAAATATCCCATTATTATCCTATCAGCAATGTTCTCAAGTAGTATTTTTCTGTTATCGCATACAGCAGGAACAATGTTAAGCAAGGAATTCAGCTTCATCGCTTCAATTAGTAGCTCAATTGCTGCTGGATTAATGTCCAGCGCATAAACTCTTTTCACGTTTTTTGCAATCGGCAAAGAAAAATAGCCTATTCCAGCAAACATGTCAACCACAATTTCATGTCTGTTTCCTGTTCTTGCCATACGTTCTCTTTCTTTTTTGTTTAGCCGAGAAAACATAACCTTTGTCGGATCAACTACGTATTTTACTCCTGCTTCTTCGTGTACAGTTTTTGCTTCATTTCCGTAGAGAAATTCTGCACGTGGTTTTCTTTCTTCTGATTCTATTCCATAAACTAGCACTGCTGCCTTTAAGCCTAGTTGCCTGGCAAGTTCTATTATCTTTGATCGCTGCTCTGCAGACAGAGTTTTCGCGCGCACAACCAAAACATTTCCTAGTACTTGCAGGCTGACACCTCGAGGCAATCCTAGCTCACTAGCTTTCATTAACTAGCTGGTAGAAATTGCTGTATACTAGAGTTTTTAGTTTGCCTATATCCAAAGAGAAAGTTTCTGCGGCAAACTTATAAGCTTGCACAACCTTGTGCGGTAGGTTTTCTTCGCTGTCAGGAGAGAGATATGGCGAGTCTGTCTCAAGCAGCAGTCTGTGCAGCGGCACGACCTTCATTACCTGAGCATAACTCCTGTTCCTTACTACATTAGTAGCAAAGGAAAAGTATATTCTAGTGCTCAGCGCCTTTAAGTTCCGCACGTCTCCTTTGCTTCCGCTAAATGCATGCAAGATTAACGGCACTTTTACTTCTTGTTCTTTGGCAAAAGCGATGAACTCTTTCCAGGCATTACGGCAGTGTATAATAACAGGTTTTCTTTTTTCGTTTGCCAGCTCTAATAATTCTTTAAGCGCTGAAAGCTGCGCTTGACGGTAAATTACAGCTTTGACCCAATAATAATCAAGACCAACTTCGCCAATAAAGCTGAATTCTTGTTTATGTTCATCTAAAAATTCAAGGAAGCGCGAAAATTTTATTCTCCATTTTTCTTCAGAGATAAGTTTTGGGTGAAAACCAAAAGAAATAAATAGCTTTATTCCATATTTGTTTTCTTTGTACTTTTCTAGCAGTTCAAGCGCTGCTTTGTTTGTTTTTTCGTCGTAACCTACAACAACAAGTGTTTTCACGTTTTCGCGCTCACAAAGTTCTAATATTTCTTCTGTCCTGTTTAGTAGTCTTGGATGGTTCAAGTGACAGTGCGCGTCGATGTAGTGCATAATGGTGTAAGTTATGGAGGATGTAGTTAAAAAAGGAGACTTCGTGAAGATAGAGTTCACGGCAAAGACAAAAGAAGACGGCAAGATCTTTGACACCACTAGCGAGGAAGTGGCAAAGCAGGCAGGAATATATTCTCCTGCACTAGCGTTCAGGCCGTTGCCACTGGTTGTCGGAGAAAAGTTCGTGATCGAGGGACTCGACGAGGCGCTGGAAGGCAAGAAAGTCGGAGAGCAGTTTGTCGTGGAGATACCGCCTGAAAAGGGTTTCGGTAAGCGCAAGCCTGAATTGCTACTCACTGTCAGCGAGCCTGACCTGCTCCAGCTAGGAATAAAACCAGAGGTAGGAAAGTACGTGCGCATTCCTACTGCTCAGGGTGTGCTTACTGGCAGAATAGTAAGTATTAGTGGCGGCAGAGTAGTGCTTGACTTCAACCATCCACTCGCAGGCAAGACATTGATCTACGAAGTAAAAATACTCGAGAAGGCACAAACAGAAGAAGACAAAGTAAAGTACTTGATAGATTTCTTTTTCCCTAAGCTAAAATATAGCCTGAAACTAGAAGGGAGAAAGGCTATTCTAGAGCTGCAAATCGATGAAATTAATACTCTAGTGCTAGACAGGTTCAAGTTGCTGAAAGATTTTATTAAAAAGTATGTGGCAAACGATCTAGGGCTAGAGCTTAGAATAACTGTTTAGCAACCCCGAGCAGCGATTTAACAAAATCTATTCTCTCTTCTACTTTAATATTTTCTAGTTTTACTACACTGCTGCACGGTAGCACGATACTTGCTCGAACCTCATCTCCAGGAGCCAGTTCTCTATTTAATTTTATTTTATATTCATTGTTAATTATTATAGTAGTTCCTGGCAAGAGGTAGCTGTTGCCTGTGTTTATTATTAACAAGTCTAGCTCCACCAACGTGAACTTGTGCTTATAGTATTTTACTTTCAGTACCTTGACTTCTACCGAGGTGAAGGTTGCGTAGTAAAGCAGGAAGAGCAGCAGCGTAAGAGCTATCCAGATGCAGATGAGCAGGTAGCGCATTCTGTTATAAATGGCCGCGCAGTAATAAAGCTAGATAGATCACTGCTAGCACAATGCTGGCAACCAAAAATGCTGGCCAGTACTTCTTTAAGCTTCCAAGAGGTAACACTATTGGTCCAAGCACAATTATTCCTCCAAAACTAAACTTCTTTTTTCCTGAAGCTCCAAAAAGCGCTGCTATAAGCAAAAACAAACCTAATAAAACAAAAAATAGTCCTAGAAGCAACATTATAGCTGGACCAATATCCATGCTTTCAGCTGCTCAATTTCTTCTTTGGCCAGCTTGCCGACGAACACTCCCTGTTTTTTCATGCCCTTTTTCTCTCTGAGCACCGGAGGCTCTTCTCCCTTATACTTCACTGCAACTAGCTCTCCGGACACTATAATCACAGGAGCAGCATCCACTGCTTGCAGCAATTTTATTAGCTCTTGTTGATTTAATCCAGGAAACTCGTAAATTTTTCCAGGAGCTAACTGCTTTCCTAGAATATGCAGCAGCTGCTCTATTTTCTTTCCTCGCTCTTTCCATTCTTCGAAGAATCTTTCTGCCACTCTTACCACAGAATCTTCTTGCGTAGAAAAAACTCTGCACACTTGCCTGAGCAGGTCCTGGTAGTGCCTGTACCAAGCAAGCAGCGCAGTGCCTGCAGTGTAAAGCAACCTGTATACACCATCCTGCAGCTTGCTCACGCCTATTATTTTTACTAGTCCTACTTCGCCTGTATTGCGGACATGCAGACCTCCGCAAGCCTGCACGTCAAAGCCTTCTATTTCTACTAACCTAATTTCTCGGCCAGGAACTATTCCTCCCTGATAAATTTCAAATCCATAGCGCTTTTCTGCTTCTGTTCTCGGTAAGTGAAATATTTTTACTGCTCTATTTTCTAGTAATACTTCGTTTGCTAGCTCTTCGATTTTTTCTATTTCTTGCTCGCTCAGGCTTTTGTGGTGCGAAATATCTAATCGTGAGACATGTTCGTCGAGCTGAGAACCCTGCTGCCATACATGGAAGCCCAGAATTTCTCTGCAGGCACGCAGCAGCACGTGCGTGGCGGTGTGCATGCGCATGAGCTGTAACCTGCGCTGCTTGTCCACGCGCAGCTCTACTTCTTGTCCAGGGACTAGCTGCTGACCGGACATTATTAATAATGGCTGCTCAGAGTATTTATGCACACTACCCGCAACCTTATTCTTGCTGTTGACTGGTCAGCCAATACTTACAAGCACTCGAAAAAATCTGCTGTTTATGTACTACTTGCAGTGGAAGCTACAAGATTACTAGAACTTTCTAAAAAGTTTGGATGGATAAAGCACTGCAGAAAAATTGGCTCAAAAAAGAGGAGAATGGAATATTTAAGAACGTTTTATGCTAACTTTGATCCTAATTTATTTTCTTTTATTGGCATTTATTCTAGTGTTCCTTGCTTGCTAGTTGATCTTCGCCAGCTACTTCCTCGCTGCAAAATTGCTGTGCTGGATGACTATGTTTTTGAAGTGCTCAGAAAGAAGCATAAACTGTATTTTGGTGACATAGTAGTATTCAGGGAAGGCGAACTTAATAACGGTGTGCTAAGAAAGCTTAGCCTTGTAGCAGACAATTTGTCGCACTTAGTGCGCAGGATCGAGGACGTGTTTCCTGAGAGCTGCCAGGACGTGCTCCATTTCTTGATGCGTACCAGCAAGCTAGTGCTGCAGAAAATATGAGCAGGTGGTACCCCCGCCGGGATTTGAACCCGGGTCACGGGATCCAAAATCCCGCATGCTCCCTGGCTACACCACGGGGGTGTCCAATCTTTATATTTTAAAGGGAATATAAGAACTAGCCATGGACTTTCCGAAAGGCTTAATTATTAAAGAGAATCTCGAAATATCTTCTCCAAAGGACTCGTTGCAGGACGTACTCGACAAGAATTTCACTGGCTACGTTGCGCTTGATGTACTCGGTTATGGTGGTGTAGAAGAGGCGCTGCTAGTAATTAATGGCGGTAAAATAATTATGGCCGAATACATTCATTTTAGGTTCGGCAAGCGATTGGAAGCAGACTCTGCACTTCCTTACGTGCTTAATCTATTGGCTGCAGACCGTGCCCTGCTGAACATTGTGGCACTTGATGTAAGAGAAATGGACTTTGTGCTAGAACTTAACGAGCGCTACAGGCTTTCTAGACCTCTTGACATTTATAGACTGCCTAAGCTTGCTCCAGCACGCTATGATCCTTCGCTAGAGAAAAGTCTTGAGCAAGAAATAATAGAAATTGCTAGGCAGCGAAAAGAATATGGAAAGCTAGCTCCACTTGGAAAGATTTTGCTTGAAACAAAAGACAAAGAGCAGATAATTAAGCGCTTGAGGATAAATTACGAGAAAATTCGCACAGACGCTGAGCGCTTCGTGCTAGTGCTTAAAGGCATGACACCAGAAGAACAGGATACTAAGCTGGCCGAAAAAATGAAAAACGAGCTCAGCAAGCTCGAATGCATAGAAGTTAAGCAAGTTGTCTGCAAAGTAGACAAGGCCGCTAAGAAACTGAAGTTCGAGCTGCACTTTATCCTATATACCAGTAAGCTTGTTGCCCCAATCAGCAATGAGGAAATTCTTAAGCAAGTAATCGAGCAGCTAGCAAAGGCTGTAGTTGAAGAAGAAGGTCAACAGTACAAAGATCTAAATATTGAAATCAAATATAATATAGAAAGGGTGGAATAATGGGAAAAATTTACACGATTGCCTCTGGAAAAGGAGGCGTCGGAAAAACAACATTGACCGTCAATTTGGGCGCAGCAATAGCAGATTTCGGTAAAGAAGTAATCATCATTGATGCAGACCTAAAAATGGCAAACGTCGAAATCCTGCTCAACATGGCTTCTAGGCCAATTACCTTGCAGGACGTGCTTGCAGGGCATGCTGACATTAAGGATGCTATCTACGAGTACGAGAAACTGCCAAACCTCAAGATAGTGCCAGCAGGTCTTAGTCTAGAAGGTCTACGAAACATCAACGTTGGCATGCTGCCAGAAGTCATCCGCAGCTTGCGCGATGCTGCCGACATTATTCTTATTGACACGCCTCCAGGACTAGAGGAAGGCTTTAAGTTTGCTCTGCAGACAACCGACGAGTTGATTCTTGTCACAATGCCTACTACAGAGTCGCTCGCAGACACACTAAAAGTCAAAATTATTACCGAGCGCGTGGGCGTGCCTGTCCTCGGAGCAGTAGTAAACATGGTACACCGGGACCGCATGGAGATATCAAAAGAAGACATCGAGACAGTACTAGAGTGCAAAGTACTAGCAGAAATACCTTTCGACACAGAAGTAAAGCGAGCTGCTGCTTGCTACGAGCCTATTGTTATCAGGAATCCGCGCTCTGCTGCAGCAGAAGTTATTAGGAAACTAGCAGCAGATTTAATTGGTGTAAAGTACGAGTTAGAAAGACCAAGATCTTTGTTCAGCAGACTTGGATCACTCTTTAAGCGCTAAAACATTTTCCTTGATAAATTTTCTTAGTTCATCTTTTCCTTTTTTGTAGTATATTTCTGCATACAAGAAGATAGGATATTGCCAGAGCGCTCTGTAGAATGTCTTGATCGCGAGATATTGTCCGTTTGTTTCTGTTTCTATTTCTCTGCAGGCAAACCAAATAATATTTTGCAGGTTCGCGATGAAGTTCGCGTCTGTGCTGTCTGCCCAGTGCAGGATCTGCGACTCAAGCAGCGTGAACGGTACTGTTCCGTGCACTTCAGAAATGCAGCGCAGGAGCCTGTCTGGAGCTTTCCTGTGCGCTAGCTCTGCTACTACAGCAAACTCGTGTGAAAGGTACCAGTCCTGCCGAGGACGGTAGCCGCCAGTAACCGGATCTTGCTCGTACTGGTAATACTTATAGATGTCGTGCAGCACTGCACCTGCAATTACTAGATCTAGATCAATCTCGAAGCCGTAAATGCTGCTGTAGCACTCTGCAAGCTTCAGTGCAATCATTAATACTCCATATAAATGATCGATCAGACCTCCTGGGTATGCATGGTGATGTTTAGGAGCAGCAGGCGATTCTTCGAAGCTGATTTTTGGCTGTACGTCCACAAATGTAAGTCTAGGATTAGAAAATATGTCCAGCGTGACTGTTCTTATTTTTTCGTCCTTGATCTTTTCTATCCATTGCCTCATTTCTTCTAGCATTTCTTTTCTTTGGCGCATAGTGGCACCTCAGGGGATGCCCACTTCATCATTTTTCAGATTATCGTCGTGTCATCACTGGAGCCAAATGTTTATCTTTAGTATTAAGTTTATTAAATATTAAAAATTATGAAAAAGAAAATACTGCTGCTTGTTGCCTGCATAGCACTGCTCGTGCTCTACCTACACTGGAAGCATGCAGCTGGCAGCACAGCCAGCAAGTTATCTTTACCGGTAATAGATCCAGCAGTGTTTGCTTATATTAAGTACTTTTGCTTGCACCAGCATCTTTGTCACTGGGAAGTGCTGCAAGGCAAAGTATTCACAAGCACTCCTGCACTGCTAGTACTTTATTCTGGGAAATACGCTTTGCTTTTCTGCAATTCCACTTGTCGGCCAGAACCAGGCATTTACTTGCGCTGCCTGCTGCACAATCTCTGTATAGCAGCATTTTATCCGCTACCTAAACTACCAAAACTAAACCTGCAAGGAGACTATCCTGAAGTGTTGCTGTCAACGGTACAGCATATGCAGTACATTGATTATCATGGTGGCTGCTACGTGCTCTGCTATGCTTACTCTCCTAATCTGCTAAAGCTAGTATTTTACTGCAAGCAACCTACCGCGGCAGAGAAGTACTACTTACAGTTCTATTCCTTGCTTGGCTACAAGTTAGTGGAGCGCTACGGCACTGGTAGCAGGCACGTGCTGCTGCTAGAGCAAGGTTTAAATAAATCGTCTCAAGCTTAAAAATGTGGCCCCGTAGCTCAGCCTGGTAGAGCGTCGGTCTGATAACGAGGAGCTGTCCTCGGCAGAAAACCGGAGGTCCGGGGTTCAAATCCCCGCGGGGCCATCATTTTTCTATTTCTAGCTTAAGACCGTCCTTTTCTCTTACTAGTCGAGCCTTCCCTCCAGAAATTTGGCGAAGAAATTCTTGCGCCGCAGCTTCTCCTTCATCGAGTTTTTTTCTGAGTATTTCAATCAACTGCTCTAATTTATCATAATTGTTTTCTATAAACTCTATTGCTTTTTCTATTTCCTCTTTTTTCTTTTCCAGCTGTTCTAAATTTCTTTTTAGGTGCTCTAGAAGTTTTGTTTGCTTAGTTAGCTGTGATTGTTTTATGCTTGCCTGAAATTCTTGGATCTTTTCAAAAAGCAGCTTTCCTGTAAAAGAAAACAGAACTTCGGGCAGAGGTGCAGCAACTTCCTCTATTACTGCGCTAGGATGCAGGTCATTTATTTTAAAGGGTAAAATATCCACTAGCTGCTCTTGAACATAGTAAAGATAGCAGCGGTCTCTTCTGAGTATTTGCTCCAATATTTGTTTACTCAGGCCTAACCGCGAATACTTTTTTGGTGTATCTAGCTGCTTCGGTGGTGGCATGTACTGTTCTCCTGGTATGATTTTCCTGTCGCGTAGGGCAGCCTCCATGGCAGCTGCAAGGATTTTCCCTTCCTTGCTCACTAGCACCAGATTTCCTCTTGGCATGCACTCAAAGATCAGGTCTGCCTCTCCGCTGAACCTGAACCGCAAAATTCTGTCAAAATTTACCAGTTCTACCTTTTCGATTCGGCTATCCGCCAAATACTTGTTTGCGCGCTGCACAAACCTGTTTTCTGCAGAATGCGTCTCTCCAAGAGTTTTGCCATAATATATAAGCCCAGAAAGATCGAAGTAAAGGTACCTGTTTCCCTTACCAGGTACATATATTTTTAGTCGGTAGATTTGAGGATGCACTATCCGCAATTTCTGCGCGTAAGATCCTGCCAGTTCTTGGTTCAGCCACTCTGCAAGGCAGAGCAGAGCAAAAACATCAAGCTGCAGGCTCCCACCAGTTTTATAAACTCCTCTGTTCTATCGCCCTAAGATGCTTACCGATCTGCAGAAGCTCACGCTCGTTCATCTGCTTGTTGCAGCATGTCTTGCACTGCTAGTTACTGTTTTTCGTCTATTTTTCCTTTTCTGGCCGCTAGGAATTGCAGGAGTCTTGCTTGCAGGTCATCTCTGCCAGCGGCTGCTGCACGTCAAGAAATTCTGCATAGGAGGAATTGTTGGCTGGATATTTAATGGAGCAGTGCCTTTCTTTCTTTGGTATATTTTTCTTACATTATTATTATATAATATGCTGTAAAGTATGGACGAGCGCCAGCAAGTCTACGAGCTGCTAAAGCAGCTGCAGGCTTGCCAGAATGCTGACGAGTACCGGCAGTTCGCCGAAGACCTAGAGGTCTTGCAGAAATACTGCTCTTCTCCTGACCTAAAATTTCTCTGCTTCTTGCTGCGCGCAGTGCTGCTCTTGCTCAGGCCAGAGACGGCGAAGCTTAGGCAGCTCCTTGAACAGCTCATAGATTTCTACGTCAACGAAGACTACGGCAGCATTCTTGTGCTGCTCAAGGAATTTGTTGCGCGAGAATAATGCCGGGAAGGAGAATTGCTGTTGTAGATAGAGACAAGTGCCAACCAAAAAAGTGCGGCTACAGGTGCATTAAGTTTTGTCCAGTTTATAGGTTCAACAAAGAAGTAATAAAACTAGATGAGCAAGGATTTCCCGTGATTTCCGAAGTGCTCTGTACTGGTTGCGGTATCTGCGCAAAAGTTTGTCCTTACGGAGCAATAAAAGTTGTCAACTTACCTAGCGAACAAGAAGAAAGACTCGTGCACAAGTACCCTAGCGGCTTTAGATTGTACGGCTTGCCTTGCCTGCGCGAAGGCGAAGTTGTAGGTATTCTAGGCAGGAACGGTACAGGAAAAACTACGAGCATAAAGATTCTTGCTGGACAGCTGCTTCCAAACTTCGGCAAAGAAAAAATAACGCAGGAAGAAATTCTTGAAAGGTTTAAGCGCACAGAATATTACTCATACTTTGAAAAATTATACAACAAAGAAATAAAGGTAGTGGTAAAGCCACAAAATATTTCTGATATACCAAAGATAATAAAAGGATTTGTAAAAGACATAATAGAGAAGTATGACGAGCTAAAAATCGCCAAAGAAATTCTGCAAGAGTTTGAAATGGAAGAAATTCTGCAGAAACGTGTAGATGAACTGTCTGGCGGTGCCCTGCAGGTACTGGCAATCACAGTAGCTCTTTCTCGACAGGCCGATTGTTTATACTTAGATGAGCCCAGTGTGTACTTAGACGTGCGCAGGAGACTTGCACTAGCAAGAATACTAGCAGAGCACAAGAAAACCTACACTTTTATTGTCGACCATGACTTAGTAGTGCTCGACTACGTTGCAGAATACATTAACATTCTTTACGGTGTACCAGGAGCTTTTGGTGTGTTTTCTGGTCTAAAAACAGTACGTACAGGAATAAACGAATTTTTGCAAGGCTATCTCAAGGAAGAAAACGTGCTTATACGAGACAAGCCAATAACGTTCGACAAAAGACCAAGAATAGAAATACCCGAGGAAGAAAACAGAGTAATTGTTGAATTTGAGCAGCTAATTAAGCGCTTTAATGGCTTTGAGCTGAGAGCCGAAGGCGGTAAAATTTATTCTTATGACCTGCTAGGTATTATTGGACCAAACTCTGTCGGCAAGTCTACTTTTGCCAAGCTACTTGCTGGAGAACTGCAGCCAGACAGCGGCAAGCTAAGCCGCACAGTGAACATTTCGTTCAAGCCACAAGAAATTTATTACGAAGATACTACACTTGCAAAATTTATAGGTAAACTCGACTCGTTTATCAAGAACGAGGTTCTTAAAGCGTTCGAGCTAGACAAATACCTTGAGTTACCGCTCGAGTGCTTGTCCGGCGGAGAACTTCAGCTTGCCTGGATAACTCGTACACTGGCAAGAGAAGCAGAACTGTATATTCTTGATGAACCATCTGCATTCTTAGACGTGGAAATGCGCATAAAACTAGCTAAAGTTTTGTCTAATTTTGTGGAGAAGAAAAGAATTGCAGTTGTATTGATCGACCATGATCTACAAATCATAGATTATTTGTGCAATAAAGTTATGATTTTTGACGGAAAACCAAACGTTTATGGAATTGCTAAAGGTCCATATAAAATAGAAGAAGGATTAAACGAGTTCTTGAAGTCTGTAGGAATAACATTTAGGCGGGACATAGAGACGTACAGGTTGCGCGCAAACAAGCTTGGAAGTAAAAAGGATAAAGAACAAAAAGAGCAAAATATCTATTATCCTCGATAAGCGTAGAGAGCCATGGTGCGCAAGAGAGTTATCCTGCTAGGCAAAGAGAAGGCTCTGTATGAGTGGATTCTAGGATTCTTCGTAATAATTACTGGTATTATTGTACTTTGTAGTCTCATTGTAATAGCAGGCAAGGAGCTGCTACCATTGCCAGAATTAGCAAGAAATGTATTAATCACGCTAGATTTACTGATTGGAGGAATTTTGCTAGCAATCTGGGGAGAGCAGGCAACACTTAATCCTGTTAAAAGCGTCGCAGCAGGATTTTCGTTGCTAGTTTTTGGAATACTTTTATTAGTATTTTTCGGTGTTCCAGGAATTGTTTTGGGTACGGTTATAGTTAGCATTGGAGTCTATCTTATTGCGCACGGTATACTAGAACTTAGCTGCTCTAAGCAGTAGTAGCCGAGCTGCTGCAGCAGGAGAATATCCACGAGCCAGTAAGTACTGCAGCTCTTCTTTCTTTATTTTTCCTATCCTTGCTTCGTGGTGCAGTTCATTGCTGGGATCTGCGCTGCGCAGGGCAGGCACTGTTAATATTTTAGCTTTCCCTAGCAGAATTTCCTCGCATGAGGTAAATGCCCGATTTTCCTTTCCTTCAGCAAGTACAAGACTATAATTTCTTATGTTTGCCTTGAAAGCGGCAAGCTTAGCATTAGCCTGCAAAGATACTTTATCTTTTAACAAGTACTTTGCAGAAATTTTAGCTTTTCCAGCTATGCAGACTTCAGAAAAACGTAGTTGAGCAAAAGAATGATCTAAATAAAGATAATAATGTTCTGTGTGCTCTGCTTGCCAAATATAGCTTCTGCTCTGTAAGATAAGCTTGGCATTGCTTAACCAAAAATAATAATAATCTGTTGCTTTGGCCGTCTTCCAGCAATTGGCTGATTTAAGTACAAGTTCGCTGTTTTCTTCTAGCTTGAAAGCAGTAACTAAGTAGTGTGCAGCGTTTTTGTTTCCAGAGCAAGCAGTTTGAAGCACTAGATTTACGCCTGCACAGAGCTCTACTAGCAGTGCAATTTTTTGGTCACGTAATGCTCGGAAAACCAGCAACAGTTCTGTTGATTGAGTGCAGCGAATTCTTAGTTTAAGCTTACACGGAGCTATTCTTTTTCCTGGTATATATTTTTGAAAATCCTTTTGTGATAGTGGCAGCAATTCGATTTCTCGACTAGTTTCTTTCGCTTCAATATTATTATCAGTAATTATAATTTGAGCAGGCATAGCCGTGAGCCGCAATTTCTTCTAGCAGCTCTGCTCCTCCTTCCCTGCAGAGCTTGCTGTTAAATAGTACCAGCACTTTTGCTGGCCTGATCCAGCGAAAAATACTCAAAGAATGAGAACTAATAATGTATACTACTTCGCGCTTTTCTGCATAGTCCAGTAGCGCTCTGGCAATGAGCCGGACTGAATCTCTGTCAGTGCCGCTGTCTGGCTCGTCTAAGAGCAGAACCGCTGGCTGCCTAGAAAGGCAAAGGGCCAGGTCGATCCGCTTTCTTTCTCCTGGGGAAAGTTCGGCGAAAGGCTTGTCCAGCAATTCTTCTACCTTTAAAGCTCTGGCTATGTTGTTGTCTACTCCTATTTCTCTAGCAGACAGCTCTAGTGCTGGAGGTTGCTGGAATGCAAGTTGTATTCCTGCTCTAGCCCTTTTCCATGCCGGCCAAGAACTAATGTCTTTGCCTTGGTAAATTATCTTTCCGCGTGCTTTTACCAATCCAGTTATTGCTAAGAACAGCGTTGTTTTGCCCGCGCCGTTTGGGCCCAGCAAAGCATATACTCCTGAAACAAAGCTGTAAGTAATGCCTACAAGCACTTTTCTTTTCTTTCTGGTTACTTCAACTTCTTCTAGCTTAAGCATACAAGGCATGTCTGTTAAGATAAATGTGCAGACAAACAGCTCCTAGAAAAGCTAGCGCACAAGCCAAATGAACATACATTAAACAGTGCCTCGCTGCTTGCACTGCTCTGCCGTGTGGAGAAAAGAACAGCAAAAATCCGGTAATATAAGTGGCTGCACCAAAAAGCAGCATGCAAAAAACAACTGCTCTTCGCGCTTTCTGCATAAATTCTCGTCCGGAAGCCAAAGATTTAAAATATACGTGAGCACGAAGTTAAAATAGTCTTTGCCGCCGTGGTGTAGCCCGGCTATCATGCGGGACTCTCAATCCCGTGACCCGGGTTCAAATCCCGGCGGCGGCACGCCCCGGTAGCTCAGCCTGGAAGAGCGTCGGCATGGTAAGCCGAAGGTCGCGGGTTCAAATCCCGCCCGGGGCTTTAGCCACAAATTTTTGGCCATGCATCTATTCTTGAATTTATGCAAAAATGGTATGTTTGGCCCGAGCAGGCACTAGCTTCCGTTAAAAGCGATAAAGTCAAGCTATTTCCACTACCAGAAAACTACAGCAAATATTTAATTTACGATTATGTTCTACAAACTTTCCCAGAACCCCAAATTTTAGTGGAAGAAGATGGCAAGATTTTTTGGCTTGGAACAAGCTTAGAAGAAGCTGAGCAGCGGGCAAAAAACATCAACAAGTATTCGCCTAAGCTGCATGCACACATGTATAATTATTACAAGCAGGTTTACGGCAAGCCCCTGCAGCTCGAGGAAGAGCTGGTGCGCGAGCTGCAAGACTTCCTGCAGCGTAAGGGCTACAGGTTTTTGCAGCAAGCAGTTGAGCTGCTGCTGGCCAGCATTCTGGCCGGCACGGCATTTATTTATACTCCATGGAAAACAGAAACAGTATCTGCCTTGCTAGACATTCTCGAGCTAGTAAATCAACACACCAAAAAGAACTACAGCTATGCTGTAGATGAACTTGAGCGCGGAACAGATTACATTATACTGACAAAACCAATCTTCGAGGATGTTTTTCTGCAAAAAGCTAACCTCATCTTTGTGTACAGCTTTCAAGACGTACTCTCAGCTTCTCAGGAACTGCTTGCAGCTTTTCCGATTTTTTGCACAGTAGGAGGATACATATGGCAGTAAAAGTTGCGGCACTGTATTCTGGAGGCAAGGACAGCACGTTTGCGCTGCAAGAATCCCTGCTCAAGGGATTTGAAGTGCGCTGCCTAATAATACTGCAGCCCGCGAGACCTGATTCATGGATGTTTCATTACCCTAACATTGCCTGGACACGGCTCCAGGCAGCTGCCTTAAGAATTCCGGCAATTTTCTGGAAAACAAGCGGAGAAAAGGAAAAAGAGCTGGAAGATCTACGCGCGGCACTGCTCAAGGCAATCGAGAAGTACAACATAGAAGGAGTTGTTTCCGGAGCACTGTGTTCTGATTACCAGCGCATGCGCATTGCGCTTGTGTGCGAAGAACTTGGACTGAAATCATACACACCATTCTGGAGAAAGGACCAGAAAAAGTACATGCAAGAACTGCTAAAAGCAGGAATAGAATTTATTATAACTTCTATCACCTGCTATGGTCTTCCTCTTGAATATTTAGGTAAAGTTATTACTTGGAAAGAGCTAGAAAATTTGCTAGAACTTGCCGAAAAATACTCGTTCAATCCAGCATTTGAAGGAGGAGAAGCAGAAACATTTGTCATTTATGCGCCTGTATTTTCTGCGAAGATAAAAATACTAGAAGCAGAAACAGTGCGAATAAGCGAGCATGAAGGATATTATATCATTCGTGCAGCGACGCTTGAACAGGCTAGTACTGCGCCTGCAGCAGGAGACTAGCTTGCTGCTCAAGAACTGCCGAGCTGCAGTTCTCGATGAACGCACTGTGATAAAGCGCGTGGATATACTAATAACTGGCAGAAAAATAGCCAAGATTGGCAAGCAGCTAAAGGCTGAAGAAGCAGAAGTCATAGACTGCAGCAAAGTAGTAGTCATACCGGGCTTCGTGAATGCTCATGCGCACACTCCACTGCTTTTTCTACGAGGAGCAGCAGATGACCTAGAATTCTCTTCTTGGCTGAAAACAGTTTGGCAGAAAGAACAGCGATTAAATAGGCAAGAAGTGCTGCGCTTTGCTTCGCTTGCGAGCATCGAGTTGCTGAAGCAAGGCACAGTGTGCGTTGTCGACACTTACCTTTTCTGGGACGCAATTGCGGAAGCAAGGAAGTTGCTCGGGCCAATCACCTATACTGGGCCTGGACTACGCCTGCAGCCAAGAAGAGAGCTGCCTGATGCAGGCTGGCTGGAAGCTTGCAGGCAAGGCTACGTGCGACCTATATTATCTATTCATTCATTGTATAATATAAATAATATAAGTGAAGCAAAAGAGCTGCTCGCGCAGGTGCCCGCAGACGTGCCAGTAACACTGCATCTCGCGGAAACACGGCAAGAAGTGGCAGAAATAAAAAGGAGGTATGGCTGCTATCCGTTAGAGTTGCTGGAAAGAGAAGGTCTGCTGCGAGGAAGAAAATGGTTGCTGGTGCACTGCGGCTGGATAACTTCTCGAGAGGTCGAGTTGCTCCGCAAACACAAAAACAGTGTGCTGGTTGTTCACTGCCCTAGCTCAACGATGAAGCTAGCGACGTACGGCTTTCTGCCGCTTAAAGAACTGCTGCAGGCAGGCATCCGGGTCGCGCTTGGCACAGACTCTCCGGCTAGCTGCGGTTCACTGAGCATGCCACTAGAAGCACGCACAGCACTCTTGCTCTACAGGCACAGTTACTGGACGGCCGAACTTACCGCTCAGGAAGTCTTTAAGATGATTACTAGCACATTCTTCGAATTCATGAACATTCCTGCGGGAAAAATAAAAGAAGGATATTTTGCACATTTATTGTTGATAGATGATGTTTTTCCTTATTTACATCCTTTCAGTTCACGTAGACTAGTCTCGCATCTGGTTCTTAATCCATTTTATAGAATAAAAAAAGTTATAATATAATGGCTGCAAACAAAGTATAAGTTTCTGCTTTGCCTAGATTTTTATGCGTTCACAGGCAATGGAAAGTTTTAAATTAATAATTGCTGTAATTATTGGACTCATTATTTTATTTGTTACAATTGCACTCACATACATGCATAGACCTGGAATAACACTAGGTGTGCCGAAACAAGTTATTAATCACAGTTTTTCGTGGGGAGAATGAAAGAAAAGGCAGTGGAGATCTCGCACCTCTACAAATATTACGGTAAGCAGCCTGCTCTTGAGGACGTGAACCTAGAAATATACAAGGGCGAGGTTTTTGGGTTGCTGGGCCCAAACGGCGCAGGTAAGACAACGCTGCTGCGCATTCTTGCAGAAGGACTAAAGTACGAAAAAGGAGAAGTGAAGCTTTACTGCAAGCAGGTAGGCTACTGCCCGCAGGAGAATATTTTCTACAACGAGCTCACTGTCAAGGAAAACTTGGAGTACTTTGCAGCACTTACTGGTCTCGAGCGATCTAAGGTCAAGCAGCGAGTAAACGAACTGCTAGAAAAGTTCGGGCTAAAAGCATACGAGAACGAGGAAGCAAAGAAGCTCTCTGGAGGCATGCAGCGCAGGCTTAACCTTGCAATTGCAGTAGTGCATGATCCAGAGCTGCTTGTGCTCGATGAACCAACTACGGGTCTAGATCCTCTTAGCCGTAGAGAAATCTGGCGACTAGTACGCATGCTCAGGCAGGAAGGACGTGCAATTATTCTTGCCACGCACTACATGGAAGAAGCGGAAACATTGTGCGATAGGGTTTGTTTCATTTATAGAAGAATCTTGGACATAGGTACGCCGCAAGAACTCAAAGAAAAATACAAGATTTATTCTTTAATAAAAATAGAGCTAAAAGATAAGCCAAAAACTTTGCCGGAAGGCTTTGAGCTAGATGAACAAGGATACTTAATTTACAAAACTTTGCATCCAGAAAAAGATTTGCTAGAAGTGATTTCTCGTGCACTGAGCATGCAGGCAAGCATTGCGGCCATTTATATTGAAACTGCTAGCCTAGAGGAAGTTTTTGTCAAGCTAGTAGGTGAAAAAGTATGTCAGCAGTAAGAGTGTTTGGCGCCACTCTAAAGAAAGAGCTGAAAGAAGTCTTCAAGCGCAAGACTATTATTATTTGGGTCGCAGTTATTCCTGCAGTGTTTGCTTTCTTGATGTGCTTAGTGTTTACTAAACCTACTGTTAGCAAGTTCAAGATAATAATCGTTAACAAGGATAAAGGAAACCTTGGCAAAGTACTTGTCGAGATCTTCGAGAACTTGAGCATTAATGGTACAAAGATATTCAAAATAATACACATGAAGAACCTTTCTGCCGCACTGGAAAAGCTGCGCAGGTCAGCAGATATAGATTTAGTGCTGTACATTCCTGCAAACTTTACTGCCAGCATTCGCTCGCTGCACACAGCTGAGCTATACATTTATTATTCGCTGATTGGTGGAACTTCTGCCATAGTCTTAAGAAAAGGTATCATAGCTGGCGTGATCAACGGATTTGCCCAAAAACTTAGATTGCGCGCGCTGAACATCACTATGCACTACGTGCCAAAGAACTATGCAGCTTATATCCAGCGCTTCTTTAACTTTATACTGAATCCTGTAAAGCTTGTCTTTAAGCCAGCGAAAAGCGTGAACTGGCAAGCATTCACTAAAACGTATGGTATACTTTTAAGCATAATTTTCTTCCTGCTTTTTGGTGTGCTTTCAGGAAGCGTGCGCAGTTTTTACGAAGAAATAGAAAAGAAAACTATTAGAAGAATAGCTAATAAGTTTTCTGTTTACTTTCCGTTTGTTTTTGCAAAACTAATTGCTCTAGTTATTATCTTTTCTATTACTGCATTTGAAATCTTGTTCATTATTGCAGGCTACTGTCATTTAAAGATTGACTTACCATTAATAATTGCTATACTAGCAGTGCTAGTCTCTACTATGTTCTTTGCCAGCATCGGCGGAATCTGTGTTGCTTTGGTGAAGAAAGAGCGAGAAGCTTCCCAGCTAGCAATTCTGGTTGCCTGGCTTGTAGCCTTTCTTGGAGGCTTGTTCGTGCCTGTAAAGTACTTACCACCTGCACTTCGACTCCTAGCAAAGTTCATTCCTGCAGCAAATGTCTTCAATGCTGCAATGAACTACTACATTTATGGTGCTTCGTTGACTAGTTTACTATTTTACTCTTTTCTCTGCATAACAGAAACGATAATAGCAGTAATTATACTCGCAATAATCTTACAAAGAATTGCGAGAAGCTAGTCTTTTGCAGTAAAGCAGCGCTACCTTGTACATGTGCACTTTCTTTTTGTGGCTATCCAAAAATGGTTTTAGTCTGAATTCGTAGATTGCGTCAAGCAGTACCAGGAAGCCTTGCTGTTCTGCCCAGCGCACCACAACGCGCAGAGCATTTTCGTGGTAGTGGTGCAGAGAGTAGACTACAGGAGCTACCTGCATGGCTTTCTGCAAGAACTTTCTGTCCATGCCTTTACCTGTCTCTATACCAAACGGAGGATTCTGGAGCACTGTATCCGCAGAAATGTCTGCTTGCAAAACATCGTCTGTAAGTACAATGACCTTATCTTCTATGCCTAGCAGCGCAGCATTTTTCTTGCACAGCTCCGCAAGTTCAGGATCTATCTCTATTAAGTAAACCTTTTTTGCTCCTAGCAGCGCAGCTGCGAGACCAAGAATTCCGTAGCCTGCTCCTAGATCTGCCACTACCCTGTTCTCAATTTCTCCGCGCATGTACGCTCTCCAGACAATGTCTGCTGCAATGTCTGGAGGAGTGAAGTACTGCTCGAGCTCGCGCTTGGCTTTCGCAGGTTTTTCTAGCCTAGAGAGCTGCGCCGCAAGCTGTCTTTTTAGCATCTAAGCGAACGGTTCAACGAGCGTATAAAATTGTAGAGGTAGTCTTTGTCGATTGCGCACATACGCTTCACTAGCTTGTCTACTTTTCCGCGTAGCGTGCGTTCATGAAGCGAGGAAAAAGGACAGTAGAGTTTGTCGTTGTAGTAAGGCAGGCCACTTTCTTTCAGCAGACCAAGCAAGTCTACTTCAGCAATACCTAGCAGTGGCTTCACTAATATTATTCTTTCCCAAGAGATCTTGTAGCCACTAATCTCGATTTCTTTCTCTTCTAGCTGCTTTCTTGGACGAGGAAGCTTGAGCCGCTTGCCCTTGTAGGCCATAATAAAAACAGTCTCTACGGCATCGTCGAGTGTGTGTGCCAGAACTAGCTTTTCTATGCCGTGACGCTTGCAGTAAGCTGTGAGTGCCTGCCTGCGCAGAGCAGAGCAAAGATAGCAGTGCTGGGTCTTTGCACGAAACTCGCCTACCTCGAGCCGCACAAAGCTGTAAGAGGATAGCTGCTCTTTATAGAAGTTGTAGACTTGCTGAAACGCAGAAGTTGTCCATACACCGTGACCTTCCGGACGTACATCAACATTTGCTGCATGAACCTCCAACTCGAGCAGCCTAGCCACAGGTTCCAGCAAGAGCAGTAAAGCAGTGCTGTCCTTGCCGCCAGACCAAGCAACACATATCTTTTCTCCTTGCTCGAACAAGCTGTAAGTTTGCACAAACTCAAGAAATTTTTCGTACACTTTCTTTCCTATACTAGGGACAAGAAATTTCTTTTCTTTGTATAGTTTTTCTAGCCTAGATCTAAGTTTAGCCTTCTTCTGGTCGTAGACTAACACAAAATCTCGTGCTATAGTTGCGTAATGTTCTGGAAGCATAGGACTTATTACAGAGGAGAACAGGAGTTACTAAGCTTTATGCAGCGCAGCATATATTATTGCCTGCTCGCCCTGCTCCTTTGCTTGCTCGTGTGCACGCTGAGCCTCCATAGGCAGCAAAAAGGCTGCCTGCTAGTAACACCGAGCAACCATAATTATTTAATTTATGGCTGTCTGCCAGAAAGTCTTACTGGCCTGCACTGCAAGTACTTTGCTGTGCTGCCTTCTGGCTCTCTGGTTTGCCTGCAGCACTACAAGCCAATAGCAAAGATAAAGCAGCTTAGGGGATACATTGTTGCACGCGGATTTATATTATTTATTATGAAAAATAATATTACATATTTATATATTAATAAACGCACCGTGCGCTGCAGGCTAGTGCACGGAGTCGTGCGCTGCGGCAATGCAACATTCTCTCTGAAAGCGCTGCTGTAAAGAGAGAAATGGACGAGCCGTTCCTAGTACTAGTTGCGGTGCTCGTCTGTCTGCTCGTGCTGCAAGTTTATTTTGGTCTGCTAGTAGCACAGCACAGGCTAGCAGCGGTTACACTAGAGTATTACTTGAGCACGCACAATCTTAGTTTACTCGAGCAGTACTTGTACAATTACAGCTTTGTCGCAGAAACAACTGGAGCAGCGCACTATTCTTTTTCCTGCGAGCAGCTTTTTCCTCTTCTGGCAGTTAACCAGGCAAGAGCAGAAATTATTATTTATTATTCTTCTCCTGCCCTGCTGAACGCCAGCATGTTACCTCTTAGACTATTACGTTCTTGGTTTAGGGGTCTGCGCATTTCCTTGCATGCTGTCAAGTGCGAGAATGTAGTTTCGTGCGTGCAGCTTTCTCGTCCAGCTCCGTACCAGCTAGTAGTTGGCCTAGCAAACACCAGCTTTACCTTGCTCGGCAGAAGAAAATACTTGTTCAATCCAAGGTCATGTCCTCAATGCATGCTTGCAGCGTTCGCGCTAGCTTTTGGTGGCTACATTTGCGAAAATTCTGTCTGCGTAAGCTCAGTGCTCCTAGGAAACAAAGGAGGCTATATCTGTCCACAGAATGTTCGAGCAATCGAAGATTATTTCGTGAGCGGTGCACCGATTGTTTATGCAGGGCCAGCTCCAGGAGCAGAAAATTTGTTAGAACAGCTGAAGCAGCACCTGCCTGTAGTTATTCCCGGCAGCACTGTTTGTGTGTTCGCTGCAGGAAATAAGACCGTGGTCTGCGATTTCCAGCACTGTCTACGGTACAGCGGTCCACTACCACCAACGAAAGTTCCTGCACCTACAACAGAACGCTTGCTCTGTGCCAGCAAGTACGGAGAATGCAAGATGGTTGGCTGCTGGCTAGCAGGAAAGTGGTACCGGCTATGAAAGCTGGCATCCCTGATCTTGAGTATCTAGAAGTTATTGGCGATGTTGCAATTATAAAATGCAAGAACAAGCAGCGCTGCAAAGAAATCGCGCATGAGCTGCTCGGTAAGCTAAAGCAGGTGCGCACTGTGCTACGCGTAGTAGGAGAGACAGAAGGTGTCTACAGGCTCCGCACTTATGAATTTTTGGCGGGCGAAAAGAAATATCTCACAGTGCACAGAGAGCATGGCTGCTCCTTCCTCGTTGATGTACTTCATGTATACTTTAATCCTCGACTTGCTACAGAGCGCTGGCGAGTCGTGCAAGACATTCCTAGACAAGCAGAAATCTTTGACATGTTTGCAGGAGTCGGGCCATTTGCTGTGCTGGCAGCAAAGTACCGTGAGCCTTCATTTGTGCTTGCCTGCGATATTAATCCTAGAGCATACGAGTTACTGAAAGAGAACATTCGGCTGAACAGAGTAGACGTGTTTCCTCTTTGCCGTGATAGCTCCACGCTTGTTGCAGAGTTCAAGAACTTCTTTGACGCTATTATTATGAACTTGCCAGGAGAGGGACTGTATTATTTACCGTATGCTCTTCACATGTGCAAAAAAGAAGGAATAATTTACCTTTACCAGTTCTGGGAAAGGAAAAAGGTTGAAGCTTTGCTCACTAAAGTAAAAAAATACCCTGTTAGGTTACTTGAGTTTAGGGACGTGCGCTCTGTTTCTGGAGCAAAGCACCAGTACTTGCTGAAGCTGCAGAAAACTTAAATCTAGCTACGGCAGCCTTCCGTGGGTGAGGACATGGAACATTGAGACCTGTAAAGGGCACAAGAGACATTCTGCCAGAAGACTGGTACTTCCGCGAACGGGTTGCAGAAAAGCTCTGCAAGGTCCTAGAATCTTACGGTTACCGTAGGATAGAAACACCAGTACTAGAGCACTTTGAAGTTCTAGCAAGAAAAGCAGGTGAGGAAATAAAAGAAGAAATCTACTACTTCAAGGACAAGGCAGGAAGAGAGCTCGGTCTTCGCTTCGACATGACAGTTCCTGTAGTGAGAATAGTAGCCAGCCGGCCAGATATTCCTTTGCCTATTCGCTGGTATTATTATTCTCGGGTCTGGAGGTACGATGAGCCGCAGCGAGGCAGATACAGGGAATTCTGGCAAGTAGGCGCAGAACTGCTAGGAATTCCTGGACTAGAGGCAGACGTAGAACTGCTCGACCTTATCCTTGCTTGCTTTGGTGCACTTGAACTAGAAGTAAAGATATACGTCAATAGCAGAGAAATTGTTGAGCAGTTACTCGCTTTGCTTGGGCTTGAACAAAAGAAAGCTGAGCTGCTCAGGATTCTCGACAAGAAAAGAAAACTAGCAGAAACAGAGTTCGAAGAAGAAATAAAGAAAATTTGTGGAGAGAAGGCAAATGCTGTTCTAGAGTTTGCAAACATTACTGCCAAACTAGAAAAAGCAATAGATGTCCTGCAAAGTTTAGGACTAGAAACACAGAAACTAGAAACACTGGCAGAACTATTAAAAGCTGCCGGCATTTACAACAGAATTGTTTTTTCTGCAGACATCGTGCGAGGCCTAGATTATTATACTGGACTCTGCTACGAAGTATATTCTGACCAGTTTAACCTGGCAATAGGAGGAGGCGGCAGGTACGACAACCTTGTAGCGCTGTACTGCGGAAGGCATGTTCCTGCTACTGGGTTTGCTCTCGGGTTTGACCGCATTCTTTCCTTGCTCGAGCAGCTTGGTCGTGCAGAAAAATCCGTGCCAAAAATAGATTATTGGATCTACTACACTGCACCGGAATACTATGGTTTAGCTGTGCAGCTCGCCAGAGCTCTCAGGAAGCAAGGTTACTCTTGCGTGGTCGAAATTACAGGAAGAAAGCTGAAGGCTGTGCTTTCACGAATTTCTAGCATGGCACGATTTTTAGTTATTCTTGGCAAGAAAGAAGTAGAGCAGGGAATGTTTTACGTAAAAAATCTTGAAACAGGAGAAGAGAAGCTAGAAAAACTAAAAGACTACATTTAGGCACGTTTTCCTCTAGGAACTCTTGCCTTTGGCCTGAGCTCCTTGCTGCCGCAGTGTCTGCACTTTGCTTTTCCTTCTAGTAGATGCTTGACCTTTACGCGTGTTTTTCTCTTGCATTTATAGCAGACCATTACTAGCACATCGTTAGGGTCGCCAAAAATTCGCTGCTGCACCTCTACAGGAATAGGTACTTTTGCCATAGATATCCTCAGGCAGAACAGTTTATATAAAATTACCGCTCAAAGTACCTGCCCATCTTTTCTAGTTTTTCTGCCACTTCTAGCACTTCTTTTGCCTGCGAGTACTCTGAGTAGCCCTCGAGGAATCCTTGCCAGAGATCCTCGAAGACTTGCCAGTGCCTGCTGCGAGCAGCTTTCTTGAACACGAGAATGTCGTATGCTTTGTCTTCTAGGCGTGTGCTGTCTGCTGCCATGCCCCAGTCAAGCACGTAGAGCTTGCTTCCTGCAAGCACCATGTTTGCTGTAGTGAAGTCATTGTGGACAATGTGCAGGAAGTGCACCTTAGCAAGCACCCTGCCAATTTCCTTGCCTATATCTTTTGCCTTTGTAGGCTCCTTGTCGAGAAAGTCTGCCACTTTTTCGCCTTCTATATATTCTATATACAATGTATAATTATTAATATCTATGTGATAAACTGCTGGTACATGCAGACCAGCAAGCAGCAGCCTGTACAATATTCTGGCCTCTCTGCGTGTGCGGTACTCGCGCAACTCCTGGTCCAACTCAGGAATCCTGTAGCGCTTCGAGACACGCTCTTTTATTATGCACTTTCGGCCAAGATACTCTCCTAGATAAATGTTTGCTTCTGCCCCTCTGTAGAGCAGCTGCATAATGCTTATTATGCCAGGTCAGACAGTATTAATAGTTCCATGACGACTGTGCGCTTCCTGCACGTAGCAGATACACACATAGGCTGCAAGACTCCGGCTGAATTTGGCAGCGCGAGAGAGCTAGATTTTTTGCGGGCATTTGCACAATGCGTAGAGCTAGCAATAAAAGAAAATGTTGATGTTGTTTTGCACAGTGGTGACCTTTTTCACGGTTCTAGTGTTTCTCCTCAGCTGCTAGTTGCAACTATTGAGCTGCTCAAGAAACTGAAAAAAGAAGGTATACCTTTCATTGCAATAAAAGGGAATCACGACATCCGCGGAATCAGGAAAGTCAGCGCGTTCGATATTCTCCGTGCAGCAGAGCTGCTACAGGAGCCTGGACTGCGGGATCCAGTAAAGCTAGAGAGTGCAGGACTAGCAGTCTACGGGATTTCTGAGCAGAGACTGCAAGGCAAAGAACTGAAAGAATACTACAGTAAGGTCCTCCAAGGCCTGAAATCTTTCCAGCTAGATGACGGAGCAGAACTGCGGGTGCTCCTAACACACACTGTGCCCAAAATCTATGCTGCCAAAGAGCTCTACCAGGATCCGAGGTACTTACCTGCAGACATTTATCCTGTAGAAAACTTCGATTATATTGCTCTGGGTCACTACCATATCGCCAAAAAGCCTAAAAGAATAAAAAGAGCCGTACTTGCCTTGCCAGGATCTACGGAGTACACAGAAATATCAAAAAAAGAGCTTTCTCGCGAAAAATATGTCTTCCTTGTGGCAGCAAAAAACGGTAACATAACTGTCCGGAAAAAGAAGATAAAAACAAGAAACTTTCAGTTTTGGGAGCTGCAAATAGATTCAGAAGAAACACTCAAGAAACTTGAAGGCTTCCTTAGAAGTATTCCTGAAGAGGCTTTCGCGAAGGTAATTGTCTTTCTTCGCAGACCAGAACTACGAGCAAGGCTCCGCGAGCTCTGGAAACTGTATGGTCAGCGTGCAGTGCTTGAAGTACATGAGACTGCTGCAGTGCAGCCTTTCTTGCCTGGCAGCTCTGCCCAGCTTTCTACGCTAGAGGAACTAGTGCAATCTTGCCTAGAAGAGGCTACGCAAGGCTGCTCTCCAGAACTGCAAACCTTGTTTGCCGAAGTGTTGCAGAAAGCAGACGAGCTCTCAGGAGAGAGCTTCGAGCACTGGCTAAGGAGAATGTTTATGCCTTCTTTTCGTGCGCCTCAGCCTGGAAGAACTAGACAGGCAAGGCTCGACGAACTATGATCAGGCTGCGTAAGCTAGAGCTGCAGAATTTCCGCATCCACGAACACCTAGAACTTGAGTTTGCCGAAGGCACGAATGTAATTATAGGAGAGAATGGAGTAGGAAAAACAACTATATTTCTGGCTATAATTTTTGCTCTTTTTGGCGGCCAAGAACTAACAGTGCATGAACGTGAAAGGAAGCAGGAGAATTTAATAAAACGGGGTGCTAGCAGCGCAAAGATAAAACTAGAACTAGAAAAAGGAGACGCGAAAATAGTGATAACTCGAACCATAGAGCGGGGAGCTCCTAGCACTGCGACGATTAAAATCTACAAGAATAATACATGCAGGGCAGAAAGCGGAGCAAGCAACGTGACACAGGCAGTGCTGCGCGACATTTTCGAGGTGCACGATGCTGCAAAGCTGGCACAGATTATTTACATAAGACAAGGAGAACTGGGAGAGTTCATAGAAAGCCTCGGAAAACTTGAAGGCACGAAAAAACTCAACGAAATTCTCGGGCTAAAGAAATACGAAGAAATGAAGAAAAGCATAGAAAAAATACATAAAGAAATCCTTGAAATCACAAGATCAGTCAAAGATCAACTAGAGCGTACAAAAGAAATGCTCACAGAACTTCTTGGCTCGACCAAACTAGAGGAGCTAGAGGAAAAAATAAAGACAAGAAAAAAGCTGGAAGAACTGAAAAAGAAAGCAGAAGAGTATCTACACTTAGAGAACGCACTGAAACAGCTTAAGATTACTAATGTTGATGAAGCTACTTTGCTGGAAAAAATAAACTCCATAAAAAATAAAATATCTGAGCTAGAAAAGATAGCAGAAAGGCTTGCAGAGAAAGAAAAACAAATAATTGTGCCTATATATAATCGGAGAGTGGAGGAATTGGTTGAACTGTTCTCCGAAGAGCAGCTGCAGCGCAAAGAACAGGAACTGCTCAAAGAACTCAACGCTCTAAAATCTAGTTCTTTGCAGAAAAAAGAAATATTACAGGCAAAAAAAGTGCAGCTTGAACAGATTTTATTGACTGCAAAGAAAATCGAACTAAAGAAACTGGAAGAGAAAGAAAAAGTTGAGCAACAATTACATGAGATTGAAACGCGCATTCATGTACTGGCAAATAGACAGCAAGAACTAGAGCAGCTTATACAATTACTGAGCAAGCGACAGCTCACTCATTGTCCTGTGTGCGGCAGCGACATCAGCGACAAGTACGAGCAGATTCTGCAGGCAAAGCGCCAAGAACTAGAGCAGTGCAAACAAGAGCTAGAAAAACTTAGAAAGAAACGAGCAGAACTTCAGCGCATGTACAGCCAGCTTGAATCCATAGAAAAAGAGGTACACAGGTTAATTCGAAACATTGAAGGGTTGCTAAATAAACAATTCGACAGTTTTTCAGCAGCAATTAAAGCAGCAGAGCAAGAATTGCAGGAAATAAATAAAATACTGGCTGCTCTAGACGAACTCGAAGCAGTACAAGCAGCTCTAAAGTACAAAGAAAGAGAAAAAATTAGTGCTGAAAGAAGAAAAATTGAGAACGAACTAAGAAGCTGCGAAAACGAACTTATGGCAGCAAAATCAGAGTTAGAAACTATAAACCGGGTAAAAAATCTTTCACAAAACTTAAAGAAACTGGAGCAAGAATTGGCTGCTGCAGGAATCGCAATTGATAGACTTGAACAAGAAATTGTTCGTCTCGAAAAAGAAATAGCTGAACTACCTAGCTACACAGACTCAGATCTAGCAAAAATACGCAAGTTTTTCGCGGAAGTTGAGCAGCTTTCTCGGCAGCTTGAGCAGCTAGATGCTGCCAGAAAAACTCTCGAACAGCTAGTTTTTCTTACAGAAAAGTTCTGCACAATAATGCGCGTGCGTGTGCTGCAGGTACTGGACGCGCATTTCAGGCACTGGTTCAGGCAGCTCTATATCTATAATGACATCCGCGATGTTGCGCTTGAACTCGACCAGTCTCGCCGCGCGCAGGAGCCAGTATATACTGTGCGCGTGCTCCTTGCCGACACCCAAGGCTACGTACCGCTGCAAGAAGCTGGTCTCAGCGGAGGCCAGCGAATAGTACTCGACCTTGCTCTGCGCTTTGCGCTCATTTCGCTGTTCTCGCGCAGCATTGGCTTTATCATGCTCGATGAGCCAACGCACTCGCTCGACGAGAATGTAAGAGAGAAGTTCGCAGAAGTGCTGAAAAATCTGCAAGACATGCAGGTTCTTGTCTGCACGCACGACGAAGTCTTCAGGGACAGTGTTTCCGGTAAAGGCTACGTTTTCAAGAGGGAAGGAGAAAAAGTCAAGGTAGAGGAGCTCAGCGTATAGTCTTTTTCAGCTCCTCTATGCGCCGTTCTAGCTCTTCTTCTCCTCCACCTATGCGCACTGGCCTGCCGTACACCTGTTCTTCTATTTTTATTATTGCTGGCTGCTCGATTCCTAGTCCTACTACTACTGCTTCTCCTCTTTCAAGCTGGGCAAGTGCCGTGAAGTATTCTTCGGAAAGATAAGGACAGGCTGCACGCACAAATGCCAAGTCCTTTGGATTAATGAGTCTGTGCAGGATGAAGGTGTTTACCTGAGAAACCACTTCTTCCGAGAGCTTGCTCGGCATCTGCGAGACAATCCAAAGTCCCATACCAAACTTTCTACCCTCTCGCGCTATTGTAGACATTATTTCTTCAGACAAAGAATGGGATGACGCAAATCTATGCGCTTCTTCTACTACACAAACAACAGGGAAAGGCTTTCCTCTTTTCTTATGCTCTTTGCATCGAGAAAATATTGTTGACAATGTTATATATATTACCATTTGTTGTTCTATGTGGGTTAATGGAAACAAGTCTAGCACAACAATTTTTCCTGGTTGAAGAATTCCTCCGACAAAGCTTGTAATGTTCCGGAATTCTTCTGGCAGGTTAGCGTTTACCACTTCTTCGTCCGCTGCTTGTTCCGGTTCTGTAAACTCGAGCAAGTCAGTGAGCAGGCAGCAGGTTTCTCCTTCGTGCAAGAAAAGCTTGCTGTCCATTAGCCGTTCTAGTCGCTTGATCAGCGCAGAAAGCGACTCTTTGTCGCGAGAATTGGCCAGCTCATACTCTCTTTCTAGCTTCTTCAGCAGCTGTTCTACAGTAATCATTTGTCCTTCTAATTCTTTCAGTACTTTTAGCAGGAAGTAGTGCATGCGCGCATGCCTATACTCTACTCCTAGCAGCGCGGGCAACTCGTGCTTTATCTTTTCCAGTGAGAGCTTTGCTAACAGCACTTCTTTGCAGTGCTTTCTAAGCAGGGCTTGCTCGCGCTCATCGAACGTTACTATTAAAGAGTTCTCGAATGTTTGCACGTAGTCCCTGTGCACGTCAAAGAGCACTACAGGCACTCCGTGTTCTGCTAGCCTAGAGCACAGGACAGCCACAGTGTGCGACTTACCTGCACCGGTAATGCCAAAGATTGCTAAGTGCTTGATGATTATATCTAGAAGTCGTAGCTGAGGCGCGAGCTCGAGGTGCCGGATCTTGCCGATAGTAATACTATGACGTGCCTGGATGCTGTAGATTTGCTCTGCCTCTTCTCTAGAAGGAAAGTATACCTTGCTGTTTGGTCGAGGAGGAAAGCTTGGCCTGTGCAGTCTGGGGTTTTGCGCGCTGCGTGCTCCGAGAATGCGCACTTCTGCCAGCTCTAGCATGTTGGTGTATCCTAGCTTTTCGGCAAAGTAGGCAATCGTAGAATAATCCTTGCCGAGTTCCAGAGGGTCTGGCGCCCTTATATGAATATCTGTTATAATACCATATATTGTTTCATTATCTATATTATATGTTTTGACAATATCTCCGAGACGCGGCTTTGTGGAAGCAGCACTGTTTATGACAAAAGTGAAGCGCGAAGTTGTTGTGCTACCAACAATTATTCCTATTTCATGTTCGCGTGA
This sequence comes from bacterium, assembly GCA_013154095.1. Next base: position 131,204 of record JAADDD010000003.1, read on the forward strand.
CATCTTTACCAGCCAGCAGCTTGTCTTGGTCTAGTGCGAGTAAAATCGCTTCTATTGCCTCTTTTATTTTTTCTGGCACATGCACTAATCTGTGAGCATAGAGCAGCAAGAGAGGATAGCCTTCTGGTGTAGCGCAAGCAGTGATGAGCCAGGCAAAGATAGTTTTTAGGTCTCGAAGATTAACAATTGCTGGCACCTCTATTTTGTAGATTTGGCCAAAGGGAAGCCTGCGATAATAGATGAAATAATATTTGATGGTGTGTGTTTTACCGTCAACAAGATTATCGAGCAAAGAGTATATTTTTCCTAGATCCGTGCCTAGTTCATGGTGAAGTTCTTCTTCGCAAATTCTAGCACAGCGCTTTAGCAGCTGCAAGAAGTCTTCTGGCAGTGTTTCTCCTACAACAGATGTTCCTGTAGAAGAAAACAGTAGCCGTGTGCAAAAACTGTCCTGTGTAACTGAACGCAGCAACTGCACGTCATTGCAGTGCTTACAACCGCAATGACTTGCGAGCACGCGCGAGCTTAAAGGATGCTTGACAAAATATACTAGCAGAAGATTATATTCTTGCACGAGCAGCAGTAAGCGAAGAAACGAGTACAAGTACTGTAAGTACACAAGCGGCACAAACTCGTCGTGCAGGTTTCCCTTCTCTAATAATTCTTTGTACAGTGTCCCAGGATCTTCTGCTAGCAGAGAAGAGTACAGTTTTGCGAGCCGGTCTAGCTGCGCTGCAGAAAGAAGGCTAAAAGCAAGCCTTTTCAGCCTGAAGATGTCTGCGAGGAAAGAACCGTCGAGCAAGATAACTGTGCCTGAAATGTCTCCTTTGTCCAGCAGTGCTTTATAAATACAGTAGTATTCGCTTGCCTTCATTACTAGCTGTGAGAGCTCTTCAACAGTAGTTCCGTGGCTAGAGTAAAAGGGCAACAGCATGAAACTGCTGAGCTGACAGCGCACCTTGTTCTCGTCTAGGCAAGCAGCACGCACGAATAAATAGCTGCAAGTGCCAAGTATACCGTAGCAGCTTCCTCCATCTTCTGCTAGTAGTGGTTTTTCTAGATAAACACATTCAGGAAAGTCTTCTAGCAGCTGTTTGCAGTTTTCTTTTACGGCTTGCAGGCTTCTTTCGCTGGCATACTTTGCGAGGAAACGGCTAGCACAAGAATAGATCTGTTCGATGTCTCGCCTGTCCAGCATAATAAGCTATTTAATACCGTTTATATGAATTATTTATTTGGGCCCGTGGGGTAGCCAGGACTATCCTGTGGGACTTCGGATCCCATGACCCGGGTTCAAATCCCGGCGGGCCCGCCAGCGAAAGATTTTATTAACAGTATTCTTCTTTTTAAACTGTTTGACGCAAAGGAGAATTTTACTACTTTGACCCCCCGTAGCTCAGCCTGGAAGAGCGCCCGACTGTAGTTCGTGCTTTGCTCGGGCGCGAGCAGTAATCGGGAGGTCCGGGGTTCAAATCCCCGCGGGGGGACCAGCCCTCTAATTTTGAGAATTGTATTTTATTATTCGGTCATATTATGTTGGAAAAATATATAATATACGGAATAAATTTGTCAATATTATAATTTTAGCAAGAAAACAAATGCGATCAATAAAAAATAAAAACATTGTTAGATATAATAAAACTACCATTTAACAAGCAACGTTCTCCTACTTGCTTAAATCTATTTATTCTTTTATCAAAGAAATACTAACGGATGAAAATGTTCTGAGAATTTATGTTAAGAAATGCCTAAAAAGTTCAAGCACAAGAAAATTAAACTAGAATACGAAGAGGTAAGGATTTCTGGCGAAGATATTAGATTGCCTAAATCTTTTCCGTAATTTATCTAGAACGTGATCTACTTCACAACCTTTGTTTATATAATGCAATTTGCATGCTAAAATGCTAAAGCTTACGAATTTAGCAAATTTTATGGATCTAGTGCATATTATTCTAGCTGATACCTGCTGTGAAATTATTGTAATGGCTGATAACACATTTGCAAAGCTAGAAAACATTATTAATTTCGAAAAGCTAAAGAAAATTGTTGTGCTGATAAAGATTCGTTAGAAGTAATCAAAGAAATAAAACTAAAACAAGAAAGCTAGGGCTACTTTTTTACAATGAACGTTAACTTCTCTGCTTTCAGTGCTCGGCAAAGCTCAGTGTAATATTTTTCGCCAACTTCTTTTTCTTTTTCTGTTACCTCTACCGTAAGTTCCTTAACCGGCTGAGCCAACGAAATTTTCTGCTCTGTTTTCTTTTTTCGCAGCTTTTCCAGCACTGTTTTTAGCGTCCGCCACTCTTCTATGCGCTCGCTGAACTTACCCTCTGGCCAGCGAGACACGTGCACCGAGGGTTCTGGTTCCCGCTGCCTAAATATTTCTTGCCAGATCTTTTCCGTGATGAACGGCATTATAGGAGCGTAGAGCTTTACCAGGAGCTTCACGGCTTCGTAGAGCACAGTAAGCGCAGAGCTCTTGTCTTCGCTGTAGAGCCTAGGCTTAGCGAGTTCGATATAGCAGCTACTGATATCATCGTAGAGAAGCTGGTCCAGCAGTCTGCGTACCTGCATGAACTCGTGCTGCTCGTAGTACTCTGTGATCTTTTTCGCGTAGTCTTGCAGAACTTCGAGAAACAGCGCATCTAGCTCGGAAAGCTGATCAGTAGTTGGCCTTTTTTCTTGCTGGAGAAACATAGACAAAAAGCGTGCAACGTTCCAGAGCTTTCTACGTACATCCAAACTCTTTTCCAGCTCCTGAGGCTTCACGCAAGAATCTTCTCCTAGCTTGGTGCTCACTGCCCAGTACCTTATCCCGTCTGCTCCGTACTTTTCGAGCAGCTCGTCCACCGTGATAACATTACCTAGCGACTTGCTCATTGGCCTACCATCAGGAGCGCGCACGTAGCCCGAAATCTGCACTTCTTTCCAGGGGATACTGCGCTCGTGGAAATACGCCTTTACTATAGTATAGAAGGCCCAAGTTCTAATAATGTCGTAGCCCTGTGGTCTTACGTCCATAGGAAAAATCTTCCTGAACACTTTCTCTCCTTTTCTCCAGTCGCCGCTAGCAATCATTGGGGTCAGGGAACTGATGAACCAGGTGTCTAGTACATCTGTCTCTGGCCAAACTTCTACTGTGCCTGGAGGCAGGCTCGGAGGCTCCTGTCTTGTTGGGTCTACTGGAAGCTGCGATTCATCTGGCAGCACCACTTCTACTGTCCCGTCTGCTTTCTTCGCGTACCAGACTGGAATAGGCACGCCGAAGTAGCGTTGCCGCGAAATTACCCAGTCCCAGCGCAGGTTCTGTACCCACTGCTCGTACTGCTTCCTGAAGCGCTCTGGTACCCACTTTATCTGCCTGCCAAGTTCTAGCAGCTGCTCTTTGCAGTCTATTATTTTGACGAACCACTGCTCTTTTACTAGAAATTCTACAGGAGTCTTGCATCTCCAGCAAACAAACACTGTGTGCAGCAATTTATCTTCTTTGACCACTAGTCCTTGCTCTTTCAGTAGCTGAATTATTTTTTCTCGTGCTTCTTTTACAGGTAATCCTGCCACTGGGCCAGCAACCTCTTTTAGCTTTCCTTCTTCGTCAAGTATTTCTATTATTGGCAGTTTATGTGTTTTTATCCATTCAACGTCTGTTTTATCGCCAAAACTGCATACCATTACAGCTCCAGTACCAAATTCTGGTTCAACTTTTTCGTCAGGAATTATTGGTACTTCCCGGTTATAGAGAGGCACTATAGCGTGCATTCCATGCAAGTGCTTATATCGGCTATCGTTAGGGTGAACCATTACTGCAACGCAGGCTGCTAGCAGTTCTGGCCGTGTAGTAGCAATTATAAGCTCTTCTCCTGTTTCTTTTACCCTGAACTTTAAGTAAACTAGTCTGGTTTCTTCCTGCCTCTCCTCGAGATCTGCCTGCGCCAGAGCAGTCTGGCAGCGAGGACACCAGAGCACGACATCCTTCGCGCGGTAAATTCTTCCTTGACGGTACAGTTCAAGGAACGATACCTGCGCGACGCGCTGGGCTTCTTGCCCAATTGTGCGGTAAAACACGTTCCTGCAGTAGGATATTCCTAGCTTGGTAAACTGCTCAATGTATTTCGGCTCAAGCTTTTCCAGCAGCTCAAGGCATTTCTTGACGAACTCTTCTCTCGGAGTAGTTTTCTTTGATATTCCATAGACTTTTTCTGCAAGAATTTCTGTTGGATGTCCGTTATCGTCTAGACCTAGCGGTACCAGCACCTCGTAGCCTTGCATTCGCTTAAAGCGTGCCAGAATGTCTAGGTGCGTGTAGTTTGCTGCGTGGCCAGCATGGAGCGAGTCGCCTGAAACATAAGGAGGAGGAAAGTCAACAGAGAATACTGGCTTGTCTGTCTCAGCATTAAACTTATAGAGCTGGAGCTCTTCCCAGAGGCGTAGAATTTCTGGCTCAACTTGCCTGAAATCATAGTGTTTGTCCATATTAATTATTCCGCGGACTGGAGGATATTAAAATCAGGGAGGGTGATAGTCATCATCGTTCAGCTTTCGGTCTCCTCATCATGCGCTGAAGAATACTGCTCGAAGTAAAAATAAAAGGAGCTGCCGGATTTTTGTTGATTTTGACGCTAAATTCTTTTTTCTTGAGCACGTCAAGCAGCTCATCGAAGTTTCTTGGCAGTTCTTTTAGCCAGAGACCTGCAGTTCCAAGCGCTGCAGCTACATGCGCGTCTGAACCAGCTGTCCAGGCTTTGTTTTTCGGCAAGTTCGTGGCCCAGAGCAGTGTCCTGTAAGCACAGAGAGGTCCTGCCGTACCGTTAGCTACTTCTACTGCATCGACAAGCTTTAGCACTTCTTTGCTGTCTGTAGCCGAGAACTTCATGAAGGCATACTTCCCGAAAGGATGTGCCAGGACAGTAAAATACTGCTGCTCCTTGCACCACTCGAGAAATTCTAGCAAGGGACGGTACTGGAGCACTAGCTGCTCCTGCACTCCTAGTACAAGTATGTGCGCTTCGCTGCAGAGAGAATACTCCATGCCTGGAACGACTAGCATATCCCGAGGGGAACAGGCAGCCGCCAGAAGTCCTCCTTTACTGGTTTCGTGGTCTGTGACTGCTACTACCTTGATGCCTTTTTGTCTAGCATGGAGCACCAACTCTCTTGGAGTCAGTAATCCGTCAGAGCAGGTAGTATGCGTGTGCAGGTCTGCGAGCATGAATGTGTGGTGCTAAGCACCAAGAATATATAGGCCCGCCGGTGGACCGCGCCTCCTGCTTTTCGGCGCAGCCATGGCAGCGGGCCACAATTCTTGTTAAGCCTAGCAAATAATAGTTTTGCCTATAAGTTCTCGCGTAGTAGCACCCTTGATTTTTACTTTCACCGTGCGCCTAAACTTTTCCATTTTTACGAGCACGTAGGGACCTTCTGTCACTGGATAGCACAAAAAGTAGTTGCGAGAAACCCTTGTTACAGGAAAAACTCTGAGTACTTTCCCAATATATCGCTGTTTTAGTTCTCTATTTATTCTATTTATAGTTTCTATAAGTTCCTTTTTTGCAACCTCTTCTAACTTATATTCAAAATTTTTGAAAATATAAAAAGCAGATAACGGAAGAGGAATAAATTTAGAAACAACTAGTCTCTCTAGCGCATTTTTGTATCTGCGGTATAGCTGCAGAATAAATTTCTTGGTTTTTTCTAGCGTTTCTTTTTTCTCGAATGGTAGTCCATAAATAAAATACAGGTTTCCTCGAAGGCCATGTACCTGCATTATTTCTAGGCACTGCTCTATTTCTTTTGTCGTGTATGGCTTGTTCATGAGCTGCAGTGCTTTATTGTCTCCGGACTCTGCGCCTATGCCGACGATACATGGTTTAATGTATTTTGCGAGCACTGCTGCAACCTCTTCGTTTAGCAGGTTTGGCTTAATGTTCTCTATTCTAAAATAGGCAGAGTACTTTTTGCACAGCCTAGCAACTCCTTCTAGCAATTCTTTTATTTTTTGTATGTTTGGTTGCGGCTCTCTTGGATCAGTCAGCTGTTCTCCTCTGTAGTAGTCCAAGAAATCCGGTGCTGAGAGCACTATTCTCCTTACGCCTTGCTCTAGGAGCCCCTTGACTTCGCGCAGAATGGCTTCTGGTTCGCGGAACTTAGGATAGCCGAAAATGTTCGGCACCTCGCAGAAGCCGCAGCCGCACTTACCCATAAAAGGCACGTAATTAGAGCAGCCTCTCAGTACTTCTACGTAAACTCTGCGTGCCCAGTAATACCTGTAGTCTTTTATCCTATACACAGAAGGTTTGATTAGGTGATACTGTTCTTGGTCCAGAAATTTTCTGTATCCAGTAAAAATTATTTTATCGCCCTCTCTGTATGCTAAACCAGGAATTTCTGCTGGACGTAAATCTGCCTCGAACAGTTCTCTAAGAGTAAGTTCTGCTTCTCCTATAACTACAATATCTATTTTCGTTTTACTAAGAATTTCTTCATAGAGAGAAGAAATTGGTCCTCCACAAATCTTCAGCTTATTTCTGAATTTTCTGCTCAGTTTCTTTATTATTTTCAGGTCAGACACCATGCCAGAAAACATTACTATATCAGCTTTCTCGGCGTATTTCTTGTTATACCAGTCAGGAAAAAATATCCGCACTTCGTGACCCAGCTCTTCGAGAATACCTGCAACTGTTCTTGGACCTGCACCTATTACATCGCTCACCCTTAAGCGCTTTCCTGTACCGTAGGCGTTGCAGTCAAACAGCACTATGCGCATGTTCTGGAGGTAGGAACAAGTACTCTGTGCGCATGCTGTAACCGTACTTTGGCGAGCGGTAGCGCACTGTCCTTAAATATTTTACTATATATTTCAGCTCCTTTCCGCTGCTCGAGCGCAGCACCAGCAGCGGAGGCTTATATTCATACTGTCCTTCGTCGATGATTACTGCGTCCTCTCTGTATACTTTGCCTCCGCTACGAGGATGCAGCTCTTTCTTGCCGTTTTTCAGCACGTATGCCTCGAACATTATCTCGCCTGGCCAGAGATCGTAGCTCCGCACGCGCACAGGTTCATTTCTCAGAAATTTGTGCAGGTCAAAAATAAACAGCGAGAGCACGTAGCCGGTGTCGCCGTACTGCAGCTTGAGGTGTGCTGTGTTCTCGCCTTCTGCAAGATGCTGGTGCAGCGCGTACTCTCCTGAAAGTGGAGGCAGCTGGTCGAGCCTGATAGGGTTAGTGGCCTTCCAGCCGAGAGATATAGGAAGCTTCATGCTCGCACACATATTATAATAATTAATGTCAATGAATAATATTATATATAATAGGCTGAAACACGGTCTGCTGCAGCAAGACAGGCAGCAAAAAGAGGAGCTCGAGAAAATCATCCTGCAGCTTGAACAGCAGCCATTCTTTATCCGACCGTGCAAGTTGTACGAGTACCTAAAAGCTAAGAAAAAACGGACAAAAGAAGATGATCTTTTTCTGCTAGCCTTTACTACTTTGCTAATTTATTATTTACTTAAAGTTGTTCCTTTAAGCTTCGATGAAGTATTTCTTGCGGCAGAGGAATTTCTTCGGGACAAAATATGCTACAAAAAAGACAAGCACTTGCTTGCACAAGAATTGGCTAAACTGTACGCTGAACAGCTACTTTTATCTCTGCCAGAAAAGTACAGGAAAATTGTTGAGCTGCTAGCAAAGCATCAAGGAGAGCTAAAAGAAGAGGATTTTGTGCAGGTTCTAGGCCTCAGCAAAAAAGAATACTTTAAGCTGCTGGAAGAACTAGAAGCGCTGAAAATTGCTAAATGGACAACAGGTTTCAGGGTAAGGCTAGACGTTTACGGTAGGATTATTGCGAAGCTGCTTTCTCTGCAGCCCTCTTCTTGAACTGTAGCTCGTAGAGCTGCCTTACGCGCTCTAGTGTGTCTGCGTCTTCTGGACCTTTGTCGTAGCGTATACGCCTGATTCTAGGAAAGCGCAGAGCGAAGCCAGACTCGTACTTCGGAGACTTCTGGATCTCCTGGTAGTCTACTTCTACGACAATTTTCGGCCTAACTACCACTTTTTTCCCTTCTTCTTTTATTATTAATTCCTTGAGCAAGCGAGTAAGTTCCTCTAGCTGCTGCTCTGTGAGTCCGGAGCCGACCTTGCCCACGCAGAGAAACCTGCCAGTTTTCTCGTCCCTAGCAGCCACGTAATAAGTAGCGAGCCAGCGTGCGCGCTTGCCTTCGCCCCACTCAGCTTCAATAATTACTAGATCAAGTGGTTCCAGTGTTGGCTTCAGCTTGTACCACATTCCTACACGCTTTCCTGGAATGTAAATAGAGCGCAGGTTTTTCAGCATCAGGCCTTCATGACCAAGAGAAATTGCCTCGTAGTAAAACTGCTCTATCTCGTCGACATTGCCGGTCACTAGTTTTTTTGCTAGTTCAGTGTGCTTTGCTTTGTCTTGCTGGAATATCTGTTCTAGACGCTCTCTTCTTTCTTTCAGCTGTTTATCTATCATGCTTTGTCCATCTACATATAATAAATCAAACAAGTACAATCTAACAGGAATTTCCTCTATCATTTTCTGAATATCATACTTTCTTCTAATCCTGCGCGAGATGTACTGGAACGGTCTAGGCTTCCCTGTGCCAGGCTCTACAGCAATTATTTCTCCTTCGACAATGAACTCTTTGGCAGCTATACAGCGCTTAATGTCCTCGACGATTTCTGGAAACCTGCTGGTCACGTCCTCTAGGTGCCTGCTAAAGATCTTGACCTGGTTGTCCCAGCAGTGAATCTGCACGCGGAAACCATCGTACTTGTACTCGGCCTGCGCTGCTCCGCCAAACTCTGCCAGCGCTTCCTCAATTGAAGGAGCTACGTGCGCAAGCATCATTTTTATAGGTCGTCCAGGCTTAACATCTATCTTTTTAAGTCCTTCTATTCCTTGTGTAGCTGCAATGTAGGCTACCTCGCCAAGATTATTTGTCAGCATGTAGGCACGCTCTACAAGATCCACCGGCACACGGAAAGCCTCAGCAATTGCGTCGCGCACAATGCCCTCACCGACTCCTATCCGCAGGGTTTCTAGCACTAGCCTGACCAGGTACTTCGCCTCTTTTGGTGAAGCATCTGCCAGCAATCCAGCAAAAAGCTGGACTTTTTTGTCTATTGCTCCAGGTCCAGAAATTTCTGCTATTTTTCTTAGTGTTTGCACAACTCGTTGTATTGTTAATTCTTCGGAGAAGAACTTTGCAATTTTTCCTTTAGACAGCAATCTTTCTGCTACAGCACCAAGATCCCCAAGTTCTTTGTATAGCTGTTCCACTGTTTTTACGTCTACACCAGCAGCAGCGGCAATAGCACGCATTACTAGCCTTTCTCCTAGACCTAGCTCAACATCTTCCTCTTCAGGAAAAATTTTTCCTCGTACAAGCAAGGTAACAACTTTTAGCAGCTCTGGATTTTCTTTTGCAACTTCTCTAAAAAACGCAGCAATTAGTTGTGTTTTAACGGATTTTTCTGAATAAACTTCAAGTCGAGAATAAAGCTCTGCCAGGCGCTCAAACTTCATCAAGAATAACAAATATTGTTATTATATTTATTTTATTATTTTAATAGGCCTGCCCTCTAGCAGCGCCTGCAGCAGCTTTTTCCTTGCAGATTTCAGCAGCCTGCTTATCCTACTGCGCGGACACAATAGTCTCTCTGCAGCTTCTAGTTGCGTTAAGTTGAAGTAGTCCACCAGCATGAGCACAGCTAGCTCTTCTTTGCTGAGCTCTAGGGGTGCCGGATTCTTGATAGGTACGGGCAGGAGCTGTTCTGGCAGCTCAGGCAGCTCAGGCACAACCGGCAGACCGCGGTGCCGGTGACGCCAGCGCATTTTCCCAACTTTGCTCTATATTATTTAAAATTTTCTTTAGAAAATTTTAAATATTTATGAACAAATACACAAATAGAACAGCAGGTGAGAGCATGCCTTGGGGCTACCGCTGGAGAAATCGTACCTGCTGGAAACTACTAGGCACAGATGCAAAGATAAAGATCGGCGACAAAGAAATCCCGTTTGTGCCTGGATGGCGCTGCCTTTACTGGTTGTCAGCAATGCAAGAATCTACTGAATCCACTAAACTGAAAGAACTTGAGCAAAAAATAGAAGAGTTGGAAAAGCTGATCAAAGAACTCAAGAAGACTGCTGTCCGCCAGTAGAACTTTCTTCTTTTTTCAACTCTTCTTCTACTTTCTTTAGTTCATACTCAATTCTCTTATCCTCGAGAGCTATCCAGATAAGCAGACCACCTGCTACTAGCAGAAATAAAGGAATCGCTCCTTTTATCACAGTGAGGAATTCCGTGATAAATTTCCAGACAAAAACAATTCCTAGTACTAGTAGCACGATACCGACAGCGAGCTCTCCTCGCCAGTTCATGGCTCTCCTAAAAGCATTAAGAGAAGAGTTTTAAAATTGTGGTGCGGGGGTCGGGATTCGAACCCGAGCCTTCGGCTTGGGAGGCCGACGTCCTGCCAGGCTAGACTACCCCCGCACTCGTAATTTTTATTAAAATGCCTTATTTAGAATCTATTTCTATGTGTAACCTTTTGCTAGTCACTGCAGGCATTATATTTACTGCTCTTTCCGCTCTTAATGCTTACTTTTGGGGATTGTTGAAAAATCAATACAAGCTTCATTCTATTACTGTTTCGTCGCTGCTCAAACTTGTGTTTAATCCTTTGTTTTTTCTTATATTATTAACAGGTTTCCTGGCGACACTCTGTGCTTACTTTATTGTAGAAGAACTAGGAGTTATAGGAGGCAGATTTTTCCAGGTAATTGGACTAGTTGCGACTGTGCTTGTAGGACTGCTAGTTTTCCACGAACAGCTTAAACCTCTGCAGTGGCTAGGAGCATGCCTGATCCTGGCTGGCGTGCTGCTGCTCGTGTCGTCTTAAAAGACAAGGCATTTATTTTTGGCGCACTGCTCTACTGCACCCTGCTTTTTGTTTTCCAGCTACTACGCGTAGAAGTCGGAACAGCTGGTGCCTGGGACCTTGGTATTTTTGCGCAGGTACTCTGGTTCAGCCTCCACGGAAAGCCGTTCTATTATACAGTGGAACCGTGGTGGTGCGGCAACCTTGCCTGCAGCTTTCTTGGCGTGCACTTCTGTCCTGTGCTGTACTTGCTGCTGCCGTTGTTTGCTCTCTGGCCTTCTGCTGTCATGCTTATTATTATAAAAATATATGTACTATTATTTCTCACATTATTAATATTATATTACTATTGTTATTTGCGCACAGGAGATCCGAGAACAGCCAAGCTGCTAGCGTTTCTTTATGCTCTGCATCCAGGAGTTGTTGGAGCTGCCCTGTTTGATTTTCACTGCGAAGACTTCTTTCCTCTTGGATTTTTCCTGGTTCTAACTGCGCTTGAGCTACGCTGCCTTTGGCTGTTCTTGCTAGGATATTTCCTTGTCCTGTTTTCTCTTGAACATTTTGCACTTTATCTAGCTCTAGTTCTTGCAACTATTGTATTGTTTTCTAACAGGTATAAAGTAAGAAAGCATAAATTATTGATAGCTGGTCTATTTTTGCTCTCTGGTCTTCTCATTTTCAGGGCAGAGATCGCTTTAATGCAAATGTTTAGAGCAAAGACCACAAGCAAGTATTTTTTCAGCACTGCAGTTAGGCACATTTCCCTAGAAAATTTCTTTAACAACCTAGCAGCAAAAATATACTATTTCATAGAACTGTTCTTGCCGTTTATGTTTTTGCCGCTGCTTCGTCCACAGCTATTACTTCCAGTAATTTTGTGGATACTTTTTGCTTTTACTTATTCTTTGCCAACATATTATGCACTAGCTACACAGTACCAAGATTTTACTGTGCCAGTAATTTTCTTCGTTTTCCTTGAGACTCTAGAAATACTAGAGAAAAAAGGAACAAAAATCGCAAAAAGATCACAACTGTTTATTGCAGGGTTAATTCTTTCTGCTGCATTCGTCATTTATGTTATACGGTTCCAGGTTCCTCTTAATCTTTCTATTGGCTGGAGATTATTTGCTGTACAAGAAATTTTGCACCACGTTGAGCCAGGAAAGGAACCTATTCTTGTCGCCGACAGCCTTTTTGTCTTTTATGCTTGCAGAAATAACAGCTACGCTATACTTCCAGTAGTGCTTGGAAATCGTAAGCTGCAAGAGCTGAAGCTAAACTGGACAGTGAAGCTTCTACACAGCACACACTATAAATATATTATTATTGATTTATATCGCTTACTGCAGCCAAGACTGAAGCAGCTAGTGCTAGCTTCAATTAATTACAGTATTTATAAACCGGTTATCGTGCTCAGAAATTTCATTGTGCTGAAAAAAAGCAAGAGCTGCAAGCCAATCATTTTTGAGCCAATTAATTATTACTTTTCTGTGACAAAATTACCTGGACTAAAAATTAACCGCAAAAACTACTCTTTGCTTTCATTTGCTCCAGCGTGCAACATCTATGTACCTAGACTTTTGCTGCTAAGAGGCAAATATGTGGTGCTGCTAGAACTCGTGAGACAAAAATTCAGGAAAAAGGAACTTGCTGGAGAAGTGGTGGCTGCCAGCAACCATGCAGTAGTCTTTTCCTGGCTTCACTGCACTGGTTCTTACTGCACGGCACTGCTGCGCGTTGCTCGACCGGGCTATTATACTCTTTGCCTAGAAGCGTTTACTTTGTTGCGCGCCTCAAAGCTGTATGTTATTTATATCTGGCCTTGTCTCGTGAACTAGCATGTCATGGATTTTCCTTCATCCATTCATTAATGCTTGCGGAGGAGCAGAGCGCCAAACTCTTGAACTGCTAGAGCTTGCAGAGAAATTCTGCGACCCTATTCTACTCACTGCAGAGAAACCCAACGAAGAAAAAATAGAACAACTGCTAGGAAAACAACTTCCTTGTAGTGTGGTATGGTTAGCCGAAAAATTAAGGCAGCAAGAATATCCTCTAGCACTTTTCCGGCTACTTAGACTTACTTTAAGGCTCAAGCAAACAGGCCACAAAATTTTCCTTTGCCAAGGAGAGTTTGATTTGCTCGTTCCTGCTGCAGATGTTGCTTACTATCAGGCACTTCCGTTTAGTAGGCTTCCTCCAGACATACTCTTTTACAATCCTTTTGCTAGAATATGTTATAATATTATTACGGCAGCAAAATTCAGGAAACCGAAGCTTGCGCTAGTAAACTCTGCTTTCCTCGCACAGCAGCTTAACCTTAAACATTACTTAATTATTTATCCGTTAGTTAAAATTAAGAGAGAGCCTAGCAAAAAAGAAGAAACTGTGCTTGTCATAGGAAAATTTACTCTGCGCAAAGCATTTCATCGAGCTCTTGTGCTAGCAAGTTTACTAGATCAGTTTAATTATAAATTAATACTTGCCGGAAAAATAGTAACAAAAGACTATTATCAGAGAATAGTTACTCTTGCAAGTAAGTTCAGCAACGTAAAAGTAATATCAGATCCATCTCCGACTACAGTAAAGCAACTACAAGAAACTGCAGATATTGCTTTGCAGCTAATGGACAACGAGGCCTTTGGAATTACTGTACTCGAAGCAATATATGCCAGAGCCGTGCCTGTAGTCTCAAAATTTTCTGGCGCATGGACAGATATACTCGAAGAAAAACAATTTGTTTATGGAGCAGCGTTTTCTACTCTTATAGAACTAAAATCAACAGTAAGAAAATTGATAGAAGATAAAGGACTAAAAGAAGAAATTAGAAGAAGACTAAAGAAAGTCGAAGAGAAGTTTAATTATGAAAAGCTAAAATTACAAGCAATGAAAGTTCTCGAAAAAGTTTTAGCTAGCTAGTAATCATTGCATGGAAGTTTTATTAACGTATCTTATTACTTTAACCTTGGCTAGTTTCCTGCTCACCTTGTGCTGCTCAGCGGTGATAAGTTGGTAAAACAGCTCTACATGCTCGTTGATCCTATAGAGAATCTCTATGGTTCAGTGCGCCCAGTGATTTTATTAGCAGAAGAGTTCGCAAAATTTTTCGATATAACCATAGTAGCTCCTAAAATTAGCAGTAAAGCAAGAAAATACCTTGAAAGTGCCGGATATAAATTAATTGCAACAAAGAAAAAATTAATTACGACAAAATCGCTTGCTACTCTTGAAGCTTGGCTCAGGAGAGAAAAATTTACTGTAGATGGTGCTGCAGTAATAAACTTTTCTCAGTGCTATTATGGTAGCTGCTTGATTTACTATGCCCAGGGACCAATGCATGCAGCTCTGCGAGATATTGCACTTGAAGGTTCTTGGACTTACAGGCTGGGCTACTTTGCAGGATCCTGGCTTTTTCGTGTGCTCGATAAACAGTTTATTTCTAAGGTGCGCGCAGGAGCTCAGTATTTCTTAGCGAACTCAGAATTCTGCAAGCAGATGTACGAGAAGCTAGGCATCAAGGTAGACGGTATTATTTATCCTCCAGTAGACCTAGAAACCTTTAGGCCAACGACAACCGCTCCTTCTCAAGACTACGTGCTCACTTACTTCGGGAAGGAGACGAAGTACACGATAATAAAACAGTTGCTTGACAGTGGACTAAAAATTAAGGCTTTTGGTAGTAGAGCACCCTATATTCCTAAATCGTTGCTCGTGCATCCGAACCTCGAATACGTTGGCCAAGTTACTGACAGCGAGCTAGCAGAACTCTACTCGAATGCTCTGTTCACGGTATTTATTTTTACGCACGAACCATTTGGCTACATTCCTGTCGAGTCGATGGCTTGCGGTACTCCAGTGCTCACTTATGCTGCGCAAGGACCGCAAGAAAGTGTGCAGCACGGAAAAACTGGATGGCTCGCAAGAACTGACGAAGAGCTGGTGAAACTAGCCTTGCAGATATGGAAAGAAGGTGTGCCTGAACCTATGCGTAAACTGTGCAGAGAAAGTGTGCAGAAATTCGCGAAGCAAGTAATTGCCAAGCAATGGCTAAAATTTTTAACGCCAATAATAGAATCTTGCTGAATGATGAAAACTCCCCGCGAGTGCTAACTAGCAGAATGACGAGATTGGCCTTTGCTGAGATTTATGTATTATTTTTGTCTTTCTACTAAGTTTCGTCATGTCGAAACACGTATAGGCTCACAGGCTCTTAAGTTGCTTGCACGCATATTTTCTGTGCTAGACGAAAAAGAGCGCGCAAAAACTGTGCTTGGTGGAGGAATCGCTGTTTCGCTGCTGCTCGATCTGGAAGATCTAAAAACACGCGTCGAGGCAACAGACATAGACCTGCACATGCCTGCAGAACTGGCAAGAAAAGTTGCAGAAAAGCTTGGCATGGAGCGCACCGGTGTAGTAAAGCGAGAAAAAATTAGCTGCAGCTCTTTCGGAGAAAAAAGAATAAAAGAATATTTTGAGGGAGTAGAGCTGTACAGGCTAGCTACAGATAAGTATGCAGTAGACGTTATTGCCGACTACTTGCTGGTTACTGAAGCTGTGCGCGTGCCTTACGCTCAGCGAGAGCTGCTCGAGTTTACCGAGCCCTGCAACCTTGTACTAGAAAACAGCGAGCTGCAACTCCGTACTATTAATCCTAGATTTGCGCTATATTCGCAACTTTTGTTGCTTACTGGAATGCCTTCACAAGATTACAAGCGCGTTTTTAGGATTCTTTTGCTGCTAAAGAAATATCAAGAATTAGAGGAACCAGCTGAAGTTTTTGAATTTTTCAGTTTTTGCAGAAATTATTGCGTAGACAGCAAAGCTCTCAAAAAACAGTATAAAATAATTTTTCAGGTACTGTACACCCACAAATGGCGAAAGTACTTTGAGCGAGCTGTACCACATTGGTACTACTTGCTGCTCGAGCGTCTTGCACAGTGCTGCGTGTAACCTATGCTGCTTCTTTTTGTCCTCGACTTTGTCTGCTACTTTGGCTTGCTGTACCTTGCATCCCGTGCAGCACCTAAACTCGCTAAGCGCCTCAGCAGACTAGGATTTACTCTTGCTTCCGCGCTCTGTGCGCTTGGAGTAATTCTTACAAGCACACTCCTGCTCTGGTTTTTGTTGCACTACCTTGCCAAGATAGAAATATTCGGCGTGGCTGCCTTCGTGCTTGCAACCTCTGTACTGGAATATATCTTCGCGCCAGCAATCATTAACTGGATGTACTCTGCCGAACCGTGCGAGCAGCTCCAGCAAGTAGTAAACAGGGTTGCTGCGCGCCTAGGAGTTGAGCCGCCAAAAGCAGTGCTCGTGGACATGCCGCCAAACGCCTTTGCCTACGGCAACCGCTTCCTTGGCAGGTACATTGCTGTGTCGCGACAGCTCCTAGAACTGCTAGACGAAGAAGAGCTTGAAGCAGTGCTCGGACACGAACTTGGGCACCACAAGCACAGGGACCTTGTCCTGCTGCTTGGACTTGGGTTGCTGCCGCTGCTAGTATATTATTCTGCATGGCAGCTACTGCAAGATGCGCTCGCTGACGGCGACGCGTTCCGGACAGGAATAGCACTGCTAGGAATTGCTGGCAGCTGGGCAATTAATGTCTTGCTCCTCGCATTCAACAGGCTGCGCGAATATTATGCTGACGTAGAAGGAGCGCGTGCAGCAGGCACAAAGCCTATGCAGCGAGCACTCGCCAAACTTTGGCACTACTACAAACATGCAGAAAAGCCGCAAGGGCTAACAGCACTCTATATCTATGCTTTCACGGACATAGTTGAGCTGGCAAAGCGCGAGAAGGTTAGCTGGCTCGAGGAACTCTTTGGCTCACACCCACCAATACCTAAGAGGTTACAGTTTTTGGAAGAGCTAGGCTCAGCATGCCTCAAATAAATCACTGTTCATCCATGGCCATCTTCATCATTGCCTGAACAGAAATATGAGCGAACAAGTAAACCTTTGCTGCTGCGGTAAGCCAGGCAAGGTTTACCTGAGGCACGCAGGTAGATGGTTCTGCGAGCAGTGCTACGAGCAGTACGTGCTTGTCCGCGTAAAAAAATACCTGCGCCAGCACAAACTTTATAATAAAAGGCTGCGTGCGCTGCTCGCACTCTCAGGCGGGAAAGACAGCGCAGTTCTGTTATATGTACTAAAGAAATTATATAGGAACAATATTTACATTATTACTTTATATATTGACGAGGGCATCGAAGGCTATTCTTCTCGTATGCGCTCTCTTGCCAGACAGTACGCAGAGCAGTACAGTGACCAGCACATCGAACAGCGTTTCCGTGACTGGATTGGTATGGATTTTCCAGCAGCACTAGAAAAGATTAGGAAAAAAGTACATGTTTTGAGTCCTTGCAGTTTTTGCACGGTAATAAAGCGCAGAATAATGGACGAAATAGCAAGAAGAGAAGCAGTAGATGTACTATTCACTGGCCATAATTTAACTGATTTCGTTGTTTCAGCGCTAATAAACCTGTTTTCCGGTAACTACAAGCGACTTGTAAGGCTGCTTGTGCGGCAAGAAACTAATCTCTTTCCTCCTAGACATTGGCCATTACTTTATCTAACAGCAGTAGAGCTACAAGAATATGCAAGATTGCACGGAATAGATACGAGTTACGGAACTTGTCCGCTCAAAACAGGTATTAGAAAGTACTTAGAGCATGTGCTAGCTGAACTAGAGCAGCATAGTCCTACAGTACAGCATAATGTCTTCAGCGTGCTGCAAAAACTTTCTGCACAGCTTCAAGTCCAGCACGCAGAAATCTATACTTGCAAGTACTGCGGCTGGATAACCTCTAGTAAAGACAGAGTTTGCAGTTTTTGTAAGCTGAAACGGTTGCTAGAACAATGAAAGAGCTGATAATTAAGAATGGAAAAACCATAAAGCAAGAAATAGAAGAAGTAGAAGAAAAGAATTTTGTCCAGTACTTCATGCAATATAGACTTTCTACTCGTATTTACTGCTTTGAGGAGTGCCAAGGAATAAAAGCGGAAAATGCGAGAATAATGTACATTGTAGAAAACAAACCACTAGAAGACGAACACTGGTTCTTTCTTGAACTCAGAAAAAAAGCAGAACTGCAGCTCCTATTTCTTGGAAGGAGAACTCTACAACCTAGGTGCTCGCTGCGCATAGATGTGCTGTTACCGCAAAAAGAATTTGCTGAGCTAGATATTTTAATAATCTGTACTGCCAACGCAAATCTTACTCTTTACTTGCTACTAAGACAGCATGCTGATAGTAGACTAAACTTGCGCTTGCATGTATTTGCTGCAGGAAAATTGCAGTTAGCCTCCAGCACATGGCACAGCATGGGCAAGAAAGCTATAGGAGAGATCACTCTTTCTGGCTACTACCTCGAAAAACCAAACATTTCTTTCCGCTGGAAAGCCTTGCTAGCAAGCAAACAAGAATATAGACTACTTTCCCGTTCAGTAATTGATAGATGCTGCGGAAAAGTGGAGATCTGTCCTGAGCTGGAAATCTATGATGGCAGAGCACAGCTCGAGCTGCTTTCCTGGTACCTTAAACCCTCAGGAATTAAGTTGCTGCAGCAACCAAGTATCTTGCTGCGCAGCGATCGAGCAAAGGCTAGCTGCAGAATAGAAAGAATTGTTTAAATTAGTGAATGCACATTTCTTGTCATGCTGCTAGTAGTCTTAGCAGAGCCTCAAGGCTACAAAACAGTGGAAGATTTTGCCAGGTTAGTTTACTGTTTATTTGATAATGCTATGCTAATATTACTTAATCCTCAGGGCGCGGCTATCCAGCAAGGTATTCCTTTACTTAGCAAAATAGCGCTAGAAAAAGGCAAGAACTTTGCTGTAATCACCAAATTTTCTGAGCTGCTCGAGCTATTTCCTGTGCAAGAAATTCTTGTAGTAGGAAAGAAACAAGAAGCTGTGCAGCCAGTAGATTACAGTAGCAAGCATGTAGCGCTTGTGTTTTCCGAACATCCTACGAGAGAAATTATCAAGGACAAAGAAGTGTCTGTACCTGTAAAAGAAATAGGAACGCCCGCTCCAGAACTCACTCTTTCTTGTCTAGCAGCAATCCACCTTTACAAGCTAAGAGAAGCATGCAAGGAATAGTTCTTTATAAGATTGCTGATCCGCAAATTATTAAGGAAGTTGCTGCCCTTGCACTCGAGTATAATATTCCTCGTCTAGTTCTCTGCAACATTTCTTCCCAGGATGCTCTTCCTGGCATTGCTTACTGTCTACGACTAGCAGGCGAAGGTCTTAACGTGCTGTTTTTCCAGAATCTGCAAGAGCTGTTTTCTTCTGGCATTATTTCTGGCGAAGTAGCCACGCTCTCTTGCAGTGTAGGAGAGCGGCCACGCAGGGTTGACTGGCTCATTCTAGGCTATCTCGACGCGCTGGATATAGAAAGATTTAAGATAAGAATGTTTAAGGTTGGCCGCAAACTTCTAGAAGTAGGAGCACTCGCGAAATATCTTTTCGAGACACATGAAGCAGGACAGTGTTAGGACAATCGCGGTTAACATTCCTGACTACGATGCAGCAATGGAACTGCTAGATTTTATCGAGAATTATGACTGGGAAAAGGTTGATGTACTTGCAGAATATAAAGTAAACAATATTAAAATAAAAATTTATGGACCAAAACCTTTCGTGAAAAAAGCTTACAGGCGCGTTAAGCAGTTCATTAGAATAGTAGAAAGCCGCTACAAAAAAGACAAGCACGGACTTTATACCTTTTACTATGATGATTTAGTGCTTCTTTTTGGCACAACTTTCAAAATAGAGCTATTGCTAGATATTTTGCAAGATTTAGGCTACAAGGTTGTGCGCATTTCTGAAAAATGCTTCAAGTCAAGCGCAAGCTTGAGCGATTTAGAGCAGCTAGTGCAAGAACTAGTGCTGCTAAAAGAGGATGCTCGCGCAGTAGCGGCTTCTAGGCCAGTAATGGAGCTACTGATCCGTGCAGCACTGTGCCAGCGTCGTCCTATCCTTGACATCGCGGAAGAGGCTACCGAGCTAGGTATGCTGAGAAAGAACACGGAGAACCGCTACGAGCTAGCAGCTGCTCCTGAGAAATTTATAAAGAAGTTTATTAGAAAGGAGTGAGCCATGCAGGTCCCTGTTGTAAAAGTAGAAATAGTAGAAGAAAGAGAAAATTTTCTCAAGATTAAGCTAGTAGGACAGAAAACTACACTAGCGGTGCTACTCTCGAAGCGCTTGCTTCGCAGAGAAGACGTGAACTTCAGCAGCTGGAGTATTGATCACCCAGAGCACGACTATGCTTATCTGCTAATTACAGCCAGCAATCCAAGAGAGAAGCTCAAGCAAACTATTGATGAATTGCTGGAAGAATGTGAAAAGCTTGAGCAGTCCTTCGAGACTGCGTGCAAGACTGCAGGAAATCCTGCTAAATAAAGGCTACAAATCATTCGGAGATGTGCTGCTCAACTTTCTCTACTCTTACCACCGCTACATTCTTGTCAGGGAAATCCGAGGATATAAGCTAAGAAACGAAGATCTAGCAAAAATTTTCGATAAATATCTTTCTCAGTACTTTACGCGCATGGATACACACAAAAAAGGAGATGTGATTGAAGGAATAGTTGCATACTGTTTTTTGCACGGATTATTTAGCTTCCAAGAAATGGAAAATTTAATGAAAGATGAACAGTTTCTGGAAAAGCTTATAAAAAGATGCTTAGAAAAATTAAGCGATGAACTTTAGAGCAGTGTTTTTCTTTTCTTTCAAGTACTGTTTCTCCTCACTTATTTCTTTTATACTTGCGAAAATTGCTTGTTTTCTTACTAGTGTTATTATACTTTATCTAGCACTCAAGCTAGTCAAAAAAGAGAAAGCTGATTTCTTCAAGGCACTAGGTGTAGTTATTTGCCTCTATGTTCTTCAGCTTGTCTGGATTTTTGTTGTGCCTAATGAGCTGCTCGCTCTTATAAGTTATATTATTATATGCTTCTTGGTGCTCATGTACTCTTTTGATCTTACCTTTGGAGAAACGTTGATGGTTGCCGCTATTTATCTCCTGCTCAGCATTCTGATAGGTTTCATTATATTCTCGCTGATTTTTGGATTCTCGAAACTTTTAATTAAGCTAGTGTAATTTTGCTCTGTAATGGAAATATATTTTGGTCTAGAAGTGCACCAGCAGCTAGAAACAAGAAAGCTGCACTGCTGCTGTCCTTCTGTAATAAGCGATAAAGTTGACCATAAAATTAGACGAGAGTTGCACGTAAGAGAAGGGGAGCTAAGAGAAAAAGATATAGCAGCAATGTACGAAGAGCTGAAAAAAAGATATTATGAATACGAGATTTCCCCAGAATACTGCTGTTTAGTAGAGCTCGACGAAGAGCCTCCCAGACCACCAAATCCTGAGGCGCTTAAAATTGCGCTTGAAGTTGCTAGGATCTTTGACGCAGAAATTGTAGACAGAATTTATGTAATGCGTAAGACAATCATCGATGGCAGCAATGTTTCTGGTTTCCAGCGAACAATGCTTGTAGCTTATGATGGCAGAATAATTGTTGACGGTCAAGAAGTGCGCATCGCAACTATCTGCTTAGAAGAAGATGCTGCAAGAAAAATTACAGTGCTGGAAGATAAAACAGTATATAGATTAGATAGGCTTGGGATACCTTTAGTTGAAATTTCTACAGAAATGATAAAAGGCACACCAAAATTTGCTAGAAAAGTAGCCGAAGAAATCGGTCTCGCGCTGCGAATGCTTGGCAAAGTTAAGCGTGGACTAGGAACAATTAGGCAGGACGTGAATGTTTCTATTCCAGGAGGAAACCGCGTAGAGCTGAAAGGGGTACCAAAGCTAGAACTCATAGAAAAAGCACTAGAGCTAGAAGCGGTGCGCCAGCAAAGATTACTCGATTTACGAGAAGAACTAAAAAAGCGGGGTGTTTCTGCAGAAGATTTTGCGGAACCAAGAATTCAAGATGTCACTGAACTGTTACAAGCTACAGAGTCTAGGCTCGTGCAGGCCGCACTATCACGCGGAGAAAAAGCTCTTGCATTGGCAGTTCCAGGTTTTGCAGGCTTGTTTGTCCACGAAATTTTGCCAGGAAAGCGCTTTGGCAAGGAACTAGCAGAAATGCTTACCCAACTTACAGGATTTAAGGGTCTGCTGCACTCCGACGAGATCTGCAAGTATGGAATATCGGAAAAAGAAATTTTGGAACTGAAGAAATTGCTCGAACTAGGAGAGCGCGACGGGTTTATTATAATCCTGGGCAAGCCCGAGCGTGTACGCGCTGCGCTAGAATTGCTCTGGAGTAGGATAAAACAGTGTCTAGAAGGCGTGCCTCGTGAGGTCAGAAAAGTGCTCGAGGATGGCAGCTCTGCCTTTCTTCGGCCGCTTCCAGGAGCTGCGCGCATGTATCCTGAAACAGACATACCGCCAATTGATCCTGGCCAATACATTAAAGATCTAGAGCAAGTACCTCCTATTTGGCAGCTCAGAGAAAAGTACAGGCAGCTAGGTCTTCCAGAAGAAATTATTACTGAGCTATTAAGAGAAGCTAGCTGGAGACTGCTAGAAAAGCTGCTGCAGGAAGGCGCGGCACCTCTTGATGCCGCGAAAATTCTAGCTTATGAAATTCCACGAGTAGAAGAAAAACTAGGAAAAAAGCTCCCAACAGAAAAGAAACTGGAGCTCGCTAGATTTTTGCTTCTCCACCAACCTTCGCTGAAATTCTTGCTAGAAATCATAAATTATGCTGAAAAGAATGCTTGTTCACTAGAAGAAGCATTAAAACGACTACATCCTCCCAAAGAGGAAATACTACAAGTAATTGAATCATTAGGAATTATGGATGAAAGAGAAATCATAAAGGCACTAATGAAAAAATATTCTGGCAGGGTAGATGCAAGACTAGTGAAAGAATTACTTGTGAGCAGATGCAAGTAGAAAAGCTGCTAGACTTCTTTTCTAAGCAGCCAGCAGTGCTTGCAGTAGTAGTAATTTTAGCGTTCATGGTGCTCGGTTTTGCAGTATGGTGGCTATATTTTTTGGCTTATGCAGTTCTTGCAGTCCTTGCATATTTTCTTTACTGCATACTTGCAGCCCACCTTAGTGCTCGGTCATGGGAAGATTACCTGCACCAGCACTTTTCTGTGCTGCTGTTGCTGCTGCTGGTTTGCGGTATACTAGGAGCCCTTGCATACTGTTACTATCCGTTGGGTGTACTTGCTAGTTTGTTATTAGAGCTGTTGCTTGTACCACTGCTGCTCGCGTTGTTTGAGTATTCTGCTACTAAGGCAAGAGGACTAGCAGAGTTTGTGCGCCTACACGTTGAGCAGTACTACGAGAAGCTGTTCTCGAACAAGGAGTTGCTCGTAATTTACGTTATTCTTGTATTTACTACAATTTTTTGTCCTGCTCTTGGCTTGTTTTTCTATGCGCTAGCATTGCCGTACATTCTTGCAGAAGAGCTAGGTTTATAAATTTTTACTAGCTCTACTAGTTTTTTCAGCAGCTCTTTTTCGTCTAGTACTAGCAGTTCGGGCAATGGCTCTACGCCTGCAGCAAGAATGTAAAGTGCTTTTCTACCATGATCACTAAACAGTTGACAGCGCTTGTCGAGTTCTTGCCTGGATAGCTTTTGCTCTTCTTTTTCGTCGAAGAAAATGTCAAATTCTACCGAACCACAGATACATTTTGGTTCTGCTTCCTTTATTTTTACTATATACTCTCTTCCGCATTTTCTACAGCGCAGCTTTACTGGCCTATTTTGTAGTTGGTGAACAAAGAAACGAAGCACAAGTTGCTGCAAGTCTTTTGGTTTGTGCAGCTCTATTTTATATGCACGCAAAGCGAGCTGTGCCAAAGGAGAGGGTTCTCCTGCAGAAACACGTACAACCTCGAGTATTCCCGCGCGCAAGTTTTGTATTATTTCATATGCTTTTTCAGTGTCGAACTTTTCTAGCAGCACCTCATTCATAGCTTCTTCATACACTATGCTATCCCGTAAATACTCAATTAATTTCTCTACTTTCCTTCTAGCCTCTTTGTAGGAACGTATTATTCCAAATCGTTTGCAGACATTTGCAAACCTCCACTTGAAAAAACTTGTTCGCTCAACTTCGCTGTAAAGTAATGCAAACATTTCTTCTTTTGTTACGATCTCGCGTAGTATCTTTACAGGATCTATTTCCTTGAATATAACTATTCTATATGGATCGAATCGCAGTAACACAGGTTCATGCAGGTATTTTACAATATATGAAGAAAGAATTTTTGAGAGAGTGTTGTTTACCTTGTAACCAAATGGACAGTGCAATACAGTTTTTCCTGGCAAAAATTCAACGATTAACCGCTGTTTTCCCGGCAATGCGTAGTGAGCTTGCTGCTCTAGTATTTTCTCGAAATGCTTTCTAGCATTTTTGCTGCAAAAAGCAAGAGGCCTCTTGCCT
Source organism: bacterium (assembly GCA_013154095.1). The sequence goes on from JAADDD010000003.1 coordinate 155,535, forward strand.
TCAATTATTTCTGCGTAAGTTTGGGCTACCTCAAAAGGCACAGGCAGCTCTTCTCCTACCCATGTAGGAATTGCACCTTCTATGTCTTTTTCTGGCACCACGTATATTTTATCTTCTGCTATTTCTACTATTCTCCACACGCAGCCTTTGTGTATTATTTTTTGTCCAGGAATTCCATATTCAGCAACAAATTCTTCGTCAAGAAAACCTAGGCTAATACCACTGCTCTTGTCTACTACTTCGTACTTGCTTTCTTCAGGAATCATTGAAAGATGAAAATAATAATACTTCCAGGTTTTTCTAGATTTTTTTATGTTTCCATCTTCGTAGTATCTCAGGTAGCCTAGACTGGCTAAGAACCTGACAACATCTTCTAGCTTTTCAGGTGCTAGATCTTTGTACGGGTACGCCCTACTAACTAGTTGATAGACTTCAGCAATGTTGGTCATTCCCAAATCCATTATAATGCCTGCTACTTGGTGTGCGAGCACATCAAGTGCTCCATAATGTATTTCTGGCTGCTCAAGATAACCTTCTTTTGCTAGCTGTGTAATTGCGCTGGCCTCTACTACATCGTCGAAGTCTTCGGCAATTACTATTCCTCGCGAAACTTCTGTAATGCGGTGGCCCGCCCTGCCTACACGCTGCAAGAGCCTGGTGACCTGCTTCGGCGACTTGTATTGTATAACTAGCTCGATGTCTCCTATGTCAATGCCTAGCTCCAGCGAAGATGTTGCTACTACAACCTGGAGCTGTCCTTTCCTGAACTGCTCTTCTGCCAGTAGCCGAACATACTTAGACAGCGAGCTGTGGTGCACGGCTACCTCCTTCTCGCAGAGCAGCGAAAGCCGGTGCGCTAGCACTTCTGCAGTGGTACGTGTGTTACAGAATATCAGCACTTTCCTGTATTTTTGTATTAATTTAATGATATATTCAAGCCGCGCAAGCACGTCAGTTGCAAGCTCTCCTGGCTTTCCAGGATAAACTATTTTTATTTTGTACTGCTTGTCCAGATAAGCTTGGATGATGCTGTGCTCTCTTTCTCCAAAAATAAACTTGGCTGCTAGCTCCGGATTACCTATAGTTGCAGAAAGAGCAATGCGCTGAAACTCTCCTGCTAGCAGCACCAATCTCTCTAGTCCTAGAGTTAGCTGCACTCCTCTCTTCGAGTCAAGAAGCTCGTGAAGCTCATCTATTACCACGATTTTTACGTGCTTCAGCAGTTCTCTTAGTCTTTTCCCAGGGAGGATTGCCTGCAAGGTTTCCGGAGTTATAATAAGCATGTCAGGAGGTTTGCGTACCTGCACTCCTCGCTCTTTTACTGGAGTGTCTCCGTGTCGTACAGCTATTTTTATTCCAAGCTGCTCTTCCCAGAATTTTAGCCGTTCGTGCAAGTCTCGGTTCAAGGAACGCAGTGGAGTGATATAGAGAACCTTGATTCCTGGAATATCCTTATATTTAGTTAAAAGTAAATGGAATGCAGGAAGCACGGCAGCCTCTGTTTTTCCTGCTCCAGTTGGAGCAATTAATAGCACGTGCTTTCCTGCTAGAATTTCTGGGATGGCTAGGCGCTGGGTTTCTAGAGGCTCTTTTATTCCGAGCTTTTGCAGGCCTTCGCGTATCTTAGGATGCAAGAGCTCAAAGACCATATTATCATACCAGTGGTACCAGCGAGCCTGGTCTATGCACGCTCCACTCTAACTTACCAAAGCGTTTCTTGAGCTCAAGAACTAGTAAATCCTCTGCAAGCACTGTTGGCTCGAAGTACTTTTTTGCTTCTTCTAGAATTTCTCTGAAGTTGCTCTCCTCGTAGCGTTGGCTAAAATGCGTGAGCACAAGTAGCTGCACACTGTTTTTTCGCGCAATTTGTGCAACTTCTGCTGCTGTTGAGTGGAAGCGCTCTTTTGCTAGATCAGCGTGCCTAGAAGTAAAGGTGGCTTCGTGCACAACTACATCAAAAGGATAACCATAATCAAGTGGAAGAGTGTCACCAGAATAAAGCAATGAAATGTCCGAACGCGTGTCTTCTAGCACCTCTTCTGGTAGCACTATCCTGCCATTAACTTGCACAGCTTCTCCTGCTTTTAGTTTTCCCAGCAGCGGTCCAGGTTCAAGTCCTAGTAACCTGGCTTTTTCGAGCGAGATCCGAAATTTCGGCTTTTCCCTAAAAATGTATCCAAGTGCAGGAATTCCGTGCTGCACAGGAAATGCTTCTACCCAGAATTCTTTTTCTTCGTGGATCCTTGCACGCTCCAGTGGCAGCTCTACTATTTCTAGCCTAAAGGTCAGCTCAAAGTAACCTGACAAGAGCAGGTGCTGCACGAAGCTAGTTGTGCCAGGAGGACCATATATTCTTAGAGGAGAAGTGCGGTTGAGCAGTGCCATGCTCATTATTAGTCCAGGTAATCCAAGATAGTGGTCTCCATGAAAGTGAGAAATGAAAACTGCTCTAATTTTGTGTAAGCTAAGCCCAGCAGCTCTTAATTGTTTAGTAGCGCCCTCACAGCAATCAAACAAGTAAATTCTAGAATTGTAAATAAGTGCCATACTAGAAGTGAAGTGTCGAGCAGAAGGAGCGCCAGATACGCAGCCTAAAAACACTAACTTGAGCATTTTTCTGCTACCACTACTTTTCTTGTGAGGCTTTTATGAACATAAAACTTGGAAACATATAATATCTTGAACCCGCTTTCGAGCACTTTTTCATGGTCAAAAGTGCTAGGTACAACAAATACCAGTCTACCGCCTGGCCTAAGAACTTCCCAGCAAAGAGAAAACGCTGTTTTTAGCAGCTGTTCTAGCGAATCTGTAAGCTTGGTAGAAAGACCATAAGGAGGATCTGTAACAACTGCATCAAAGTAGTTTTTTGGTAACCTGCGCAAAACTTCTCTGCAGTCTCCACGAATAAGTTGTGCTGCTGCTCCTGCCCAAGAAAGGTTCTGCCGGCAACCCTCTAGCATCCTGCTGTCAATGTCTATGCCAACGAGCTCTCTTGCATTATTGTACCAAGCCTCAAGTAGCAGAGAACCGGCGCCACAGAAAGGATCAAGTACCCGCGAACCTGGAAGCACGCGCGCAAAATTAACCATTAGTCGTGCAAGCTCAGAATTGAGAACGCCAGAACGGCTAAAAGGTCTGTACTTTGGTGCACGCAGTAAGCACTGCCTACGTGCAGCTTCTCTTAAATATATACATAAATAATATGTATTGTTATAATTATATAACAAATAATGTGCACGAGGCGCATGGACGCTTCCGCGCACTCCGTGTAGCTGTTCCCAGTAAGCTGCCAGCTCTCGAGACTGCTTTCCAGCTTCTAAATAGAAGCTCTCTGCTGGTTTTACCTTTGCTAGTACTTCCTCAGGACTGGTACCAATCGCGAGCACGCGAAATATTCGTTTAATTATAACTGAATAAATGATGTATCTTGGCTCCTCTTCTTCTAGTATCCACCATCCAGCTTCGAGCTTGCGTAAGCAAGGTCGCCTGCCTAACAAACTAGCTAGCTCGAATTCTAGGTCTTTTTCTAGGTGCTTTGCAGTTTCTAGCAGCAGCATTTTAGAAAAAGGATTAAAGTTAGCTAAAGCTTTAATGCAAGAAATGCAGCAAGATAGTAAACAACAGTAAGGCTGCTGCCAAGAACAGCAGAATTTCTGGACTAAGCAAGGTTGCCAAGCTAGGTACTGCTCTGCCATAGCAGTGTACAGTGCTGCTAGCTATTCCTGCGACATACATGCCTGCTGGACCTAGCATAAGCGGTACTGCCGCAATAATAGTATAGTTTCCTGGCTGTTGCAGCACCAGCAAAGCAGCAGTACTGCCATTCTTTGGCAACAAGTACAGGGATTCAAGCACCTTCTTTCCTTCTTTTACTAGCAATAATACAGGATAACTGTTAGAACGCGGATCTAGAGTAATTGTGCAGGTAAACGATTGGTCGGCCGGAACATTTTTTGGACACCGTAATTCAACTTTTAGTCTCTTTATTTTTAGTAGCATTTGCAGCTTGTTTTCTAGCTCCTGAATTAGCTTGCTGTTATTTAGTACAGAGGCATTAATCGCTGCTAGCTTTAGACTAACATTACGCAACATAAGTCTAAATAGCTTAATCTTAGTCGATAAGAAATTGAACTTGGCTGAAAGATTAATTATTGCTTTTTCGTTATTATTTATTTTTATATCAAATTTATCGAGTTCTTTGGATAGTTTTACTTGAGAATAATTTAGCTGCACAATGCTTGCATTTATTGCTTGCAGTAATTGCTTAACAATTTCTACACTATTATTGATACGATGCGTAACGTGCTCTAGCTCGCTGAACTTTTTCTCATAGAATGCCAAATTATTTTGGACTTCAGCAGCTAGTTCGCGCAATTTTGAGCTAATAAACGAGTACGATGCATTTATTTTATCTATTTCTGCTTGTAGTTCTGTCTTTATGCTTTGTGCCGCAGAGTATGCCGCAGCATAGACCTGTGTAGGTGAGATCGTAGGTTGTTTTACTGCTAGCAGCGCGCATTTCTGCCAATAACTATAAGAAAGGTTAGTTGTTAGACTAGCGCACAGTAAATAATATCCTGGTGCAGCTAGTCCAGGCAAAGAAAAGCTTAGAGAGTCCTGAGTTCCTGCAACAGTGCGCGGCCCAAGTTCTTTCTTGCTTAATACTGTTTTATTAATTGTTAATATATCAAGCAACAAACTATAATTTACAGGACTACGAGGATTGTTGAAATATACAGTAACTTTACCAGTGATTTGCTGACCAGTAGAAAATTGAGTTGTCGGTAGCTGCAATTCTATACTAGCTCCTCTAAGTAAAGATATCCACGGCCAGTTTACTACAGCAGCAGCATATGGTTTCAAGTATTGCAATAATTTGTAGCTGAGATTGTCTTTTTCTATTGCATCAAGTAATTGTTCAATAGAAGAATTTATATTTACATTAATTCCAAGTAGGAGAAATATAACATAGCATGCCGTTCTTTTAGGCGCTAGACGAACAAGCTTTTGCATGTTTAGTACTTCTAATTTAATTAAACCTATAGACGAAACACTAGAAAAGAATGGAAGTGTGCCATATAATATTGCGTAATATTCAGTTTCTGTGCTGGACGCAGAAATAATTTCGAGACCCACTCTTTGGTTATTAAGATAATAATATTTTATAGTGGTGTTAGTAATGCTTGTAGTTGAGCTAGAACTGACAGTAATTGAAGTAAGTGGAAGCGCTAGCTGCATAGCAGTATAAATTTCTAGAGGTTTGTCAAGCAAGTTATGGAAGCAAACGAGTATTATTGCAGTAGTATTATTAACACGATTGCCGAGCAGATATTCTTTAACCGTTAAGTTAGCTTTGCCAAAACAGATTGGCTGAGAATAATTTGCTGTCAACATTATATAATTAGGAATAAATTCAGGAGAGCAAGCGTATTCTAGCCGAAAACCTGGACTTTGCGTACCCACTATCACCTGCGCGCAGGCAACAGCAACAAATAAGGCTGCTGCCAGCAGTGCAGCAAAGCTCTTCATGAGCAGTCAGGCGTAACAGCTCCGATCACCGCTCACAAACTCAGCCTTTCATCATTCGGCAAACTTTAAACCTATCAAGCCAAGGTAATTATAAAAGAATTTTGCCCCGGTAGCTCAGCCTGGCAGAGCGCCCGCCTTGTAAGCGGGAGGTCGCGGGTTCAAATCCCGCCCGGGGCTCTACGCTGTTTCAATTAACCCTCCTGCAAGGTTCTCGAAGTAGAGTACTAGCTGCCTGAACTGCACAAGCAGTTCATCGCTGTACCAGGAAGCAAAAGGCAGGAAAGGAGAAAAGTAAAATAAACGCGTAAGTGTAAGTTCTTGCTCGTTTGCAGGAATAAAGAACTTGTCTGGTTTGTACTGCAGCAGCAGCTCTAGTTTACGAAAACAAGAAAATATGTGATAATAATAATAGTATAATTCACTGTCTTCCTCTAGAATTTCTTTGAACTCTTTGTCCTTTTCTATTCTGTTCTCAAAGTACCTTAAACAGGCAGCAAAGTACTGGCATGTTACGGTCTTTAGCGCCTGCAACGAATAATTTGCTTTCTTTAACAGTTTTTTGTAAAGCTTCTGCTCTCTTTTTAGCGCCTTATCTAAAGACTTTTCTTGCAAAAATATAGCATAATCATGCACAAATAAATAAAAGGGCAAACCTTCTTCGAAATTTTCCAGCAATTTACTGTTTTCTGGTTTACAGAGAACTGCAAGCTCCTGGGAAACAGGATAATAGTATGGCACCATGTTTGCGCGCATCAGTAATGCACAAAAAGTGCTGCAAGAGTTTAAAGGTACTGCTGCAGGAGCGATCTAATGCCAAGGTTCGCCATCTTGTATGATCCGGCAGTGCTCAAGCATGTGCCACCAGTACATCATTGCGAGCATCCTAGAAGAGTAGAGACAATAATTACACGCCTGCGCTATTGCTTGCCCGAACATTTATTTCTCAGGCCAAGACCAGCAACTCTTGAAGAAATCTGTTTAGTCCACGAAAAAGCATACGTGAAGTTAATCCTCGAAAGCGCTGGAAAGCTAGAGTTCCTCGATGCCGATACTTATTTGTCGCCTGGCACTCCTGAAGCTGCGCTAACAGCTGCAGGAGCAGCTATTACCGGAGCAGAACTGCTTATGAAGGGCGAGCTTCGCTGGTTCTATGCCCCTGTACGTCCTCCGGGTCACCATGCAGGCAGAAATGGTAGAGCGCTAGGGGCTCCGAGTCAAGGTTTCTGTATATTTAACAATGCAGCACTCGCAGCAGTAAAGGCGTGCCAGCTTGGTGCAAAAAGAGTTGCTATTCTCGACATAGACGGCCACCACGGCAACGGGACACAGGAAATTTTCTACGACCAGCCTCTACTCTATATTAGCCTGCACCAGGATCCGCATACACTCTATCCTGGCACAGGTTTCTTGCACGAAGTAGGTACAGGAGAAGGAGAAGGCTTTAACGTGAACCTGCCGCTGCCTCCAGGCAGCGCAGACGATGTCTACAGCGAAGCTTTCAGGCAAGTAGTGCTGCCTATACTAGAAGAATACAGACCAGAGATTCTGCTTGTCTCGCTTGGGTTTGACGCCCACTTCCTTGATCCGCTCACATACCTGCAAGTTTCACTTAACACATATTATAATGTATATATGATAATAAAAGAGCTGCACGTACCTACAGGCTTCTTGCTGGAAGGAGGATACGAAGAAAAAGTGCTAGCGCAAGGAAGCGAACTGCCGACCGATGTATTTCTAGGCAGGGAAGAACATACAATAATAGAGCAAGAAACAGAAAGCAGTGAAACAGTTTTCATTAAAGCTGTCTCTTTGCTGCGCGAAGCAAGGCGAGTATTAAGAAAGTACTGGCAGCTGTAAAGAAAGAGAATTTTAAATTCCTAATATATTAAATTCTCGGGCCCGTGGTCTAGCCTGGCAATGACGTCGGCCTCACAAGCCGGAGGTCCGGGGTTCAAATCCCCGCGGGCCCACCACAGTTTAATATTTAGTTTTTTCTGAAATAATATTATGCCTTATGAAGTAGAGTTGCGAGGATTTATCAGTGACGAGGACTACGAAAAACTTTCCCGTATGTTTCCATTCAGCGAGCAAGTAGAAATCACAATCTACTATTCTTCACCTGTTCCAGGAAAAGATCTGCGACTTAGATTAATCGAAGGAAAGTGCACAAAAATTATTCTAAAGACAGGAGCTATTCATGATCAGGTTAAGAAAGAAATTGAAGTAGTTTTACCGGAAGAGTGTTTTGAAGCTGTGAGACAACTACTAAAAGAGCTGGCAGGAGAAGAAATTGCCTGCTGGATAAGGATCAGAAAAAAGACAAAGCAAGACAATGTTACAGTTTGCCTTGATGATACTGTAGGTTATGGAAAAATTCTAGAACTAGAAATGCTAGCAGAAAATCCAGAAGAAGCAAAGAAAAAACTAGAAGAATTCCTAAAGCAGCTAAATGTTGAGCTCAAGCCAATCTCCGACGAGTACTACAAGGAATACTTGAAGAGCTGGAGAGACAGAATAAAAGACCATCCGTACTCGAAGAAATATAAACTAGTCTAGCAAACTTTTTATGAGCTCTTTATATTCCCGGATAATCTTTTCTAGCATTTCTTTTCCTCCTTTTTCTATTTCTTCTATTCTTTTTTCGAACTCTCTTGTCAGTTCTACAGAAGCAATTTTTGGGTACTTGCACAGCAAAAATTCTATTACTTGCTTGCCGAGTGAAGTTATCTTTGCGCGTCTACCCTTGATGTAGCCTCTTTTATACAATTTCTCTATTATTTCTGCTCTTGTTGCCTTTGTGCCAAGCCCAAGCTGTTCCATTAGTTTTACTAGTGCAGCAGGAGTGTAGCGAGGAGGTGGTTTTGTTTTTGCCTCAATAATCTTTAATCTGCAGCTGAACCTTGAGGGCAGAGGTCTATACTGCTTGCCTAAACGTACAGGATATACTTCTAGCCAGCCACTCTCTAGCACCTCGAGTCGCTCGTCAACAAATAGAAGTTGCCCGCACCTAATCCTTATTTTGTGGCGTGCAACCTTGACAGGAGGCAGTAAGGTAGCCAAAAACCGGCGAACTACAAGATGGTACACCATTGCTTCACGCCTTGAGAGCTTTTTCGGTACTTGGCCAGTAGGATAAATACAAGGATGCGCAGGATCTACTTTTTCTCCTTCTTTTGGCGCTAGCGGGCTAGACAAAATGCGCTGAATTGTTTTTCGGTACTTTTCTAGCCTTGCTAATCCTGCAAGAATTTCCCTAAAATCTATGTCTTTGGGATACTTTTCTGAGCTTGTCCGAGGATAAGAAATGTAGCCTTGCTCGTACAGTTTTTGCGCAACTCTTAAAGTCTTTGCTGGATTTAGCCTGAAAATTCTCCAGGCCTCTGCTTGGAGAGTAGAGAGACAAAAAGGAGGAGGCGGCTGCACGAGTTCTTGCTGCACGCTGTCTAGTACCTCTGCTTCGCTGGCCCCACAAGCTGCCAGTTGTTCTGCGCTCTTCTTGTCCTTGAAGGTTTTCTCGTGATCCACTGTTATATATTTCGAGTAGAGCCGCACCTTGTAGTACTTTTCCGGAACGAAGCGCGCAATTTCTAGTTCTCTTTCATAAATGAGCCGAAGTACAGGAGTCTGTACTCTGCCAGCAGACAGTCGCTTTATGCCAAACTCGCGCTGCAGTAAGCGCGAGAAATTTATGCCAAAAAGCCAGTCTAGCACATGTCTTGCAATACCGGCATAAATGTAGCCAAAATTCAACCCTTGTGGATTTTCCATGGCTTTTTTGAGCGCTCGAGGAGTTATTTCAGAAAATACAAGCCTTTTTGCAGGCTTCTTTAAGCAGTACTCTAACACATTGTAGGCAATGAGCTCTCCTTCGATGTCGTAGTCAGTAGCTACAAGCACTTCGTCTACTTCTTTGCTTAGCTTTTTGAGCAGCTCAAGATATATTCGCGTGTAAGCTTTCCTGCGCTCTGCCTGGTAAACTGGAACCCACTTGTAGTCTAGCAAAGGAAAACTCTGCGCGGCAGGAGCAAGAGTATATAAATGGCCTACGCAAGAAACAATATAATATACTTGTCCCTGCCGCGCAGCTATATAGTATCTAGCCTTGCCGAACCTTTTCTCCTTGAACTGCTTAAAAACATACTCGGCAAACTTTCTTGCGACTGAAGGTTTTTCTGTAAGGATAAGTATCTTCTTCATATTTTCTTTGCTAAATAAATTATTAAATTGCCTCTAGAATTTCTTAGAAGTTTTCCTAAAAGGAAGTCTGTCCAGCACTTGCAGATATCTCTAAGGCTAGTTCTTGGGGCAGAATAGACCGGTGCAATATAGTTGAAGAGCGAGCATTTTTTCACTACATAGAATCCTGTAGTTTTGAGGCACTGCTCTATTTCTCTGGTTTCGTGAAGTACTAGCCTTACTTTTATTCGTTGCTTTTTTATAACTTTTCTGAATGTTATCATTTTTGGTACATTTTTCCCAAATTTTCTTAGTCTTGTCCAAGAAAATCTAGGAAAAACATCGAAAGCAAAAATGCCTCCTGGCTTTAGCACAGCATAAACATTCCTGAATGCTATCTCTACATTTTCAACATGAGCCAAGGGTCCGAAAATTGCAGTTACAGCATCGAATTTTCTGTTTATTTTTTGTAGATCTTCAAAACTAGCATGAATAACTTCTAGCCAAGGATACTTTTTCTTAGCTATTTTTAGCATTTCTTTGTTAGGATCTACTGCAACCACCTCTGCTCCTAGCTTTTTTAGCAATGCTGCAGATTCTCCAGTACCACAACCAACATCCAATACAAGCTTTCCTTTTACTACAGTTCGAAGCAAAAGTCTGTATATCGTGCGCAAGAAACGAACATAGTACGAGTAACTGTACAGCCTATCATAAAGAAAACTATAGTTCATGAAGCCTGTGGCAGCACTCCTATATAAACTATATCTTTTTTGCCTTTCCCGGTAAATCGTAGCATGAAGAAAGTTTTGTTTGCTAGCCTGAGCTTGTAGACTAGCAGTTTTTTCTCGTCTAGTGTTGCGTCGAGAACAAATCTTGGCTCAAAGGCTTCTCCTGGAGAGACCTTTTTGTAGACTTCTCCGTCCTTTATTTCATAGGATATATTGACAGGCTTGATGATAAGCGGGCGCATCTCGACTTCTACCCCTCTTTGTTTATATGTTTCTATGATTTGATCAAGTGCATCTTTGTCTATGCATATCCGCAGTAAAGGAATCTTTGTTTTGATGTAGTAGTTAACTAGAGTTCTCGGCGATGAATGTTCTACTCCTGCGAAAAGAATATCACCAGCTGTTCTAGTATCTATTCCAAGACATCTATAAACAGCATCCTGGAAGATTATTTGTTCGCTTTCTTCCTGTTCTATTTCTTCTCTCTTGAACCAGTGAGCAGTTTCATAGTAAGTAGCATATGGCAGCGCAAGCTTTCTTCTAGCAACAGGAGATAACTTGATCGTCCACGTAATCCTACAATTAATGCTTTTTAGCAGTCTAGCAAAAACTGCAAGAGAAGGAAGCAGCACAAATCCGTGCACGGCAATGTGCGGATCTGTTATCACTGCGTAGACAAGAAATTCTCGCTTTTCCTGTTTTTCTATTCTTAGAGGTAGGAGCAAGCACTGTCTACCTTGCTGTCTATATTCTTGGGCTTTTTGTAGCAGTTTCTGCGCTATTTTCTTTGTGCTTAATCCAGTAACTTCTACTCGCTCTTCTTCTAGTTTACCCTGTACCTCTTCTGGCTTAGAGAATGTCTGCCAGCCAAGCCGCAAATACTGCAGTAATTTTTGCAGTTTTCTGTAAAACTCTTTTTCTGTCTCTTCGCTTAGTCCTTTGTTAAAGAATTCAAGAAATTCCTGGAAGCAGCGCACTGCAGGATGATTAGATATATTTGCTAAGCGTTCTAAGAACCTTTCAAGTCCTCGGTCTCCCCTGTCACCGCCCCCACCAAGCAGTTCAGCGAGCAAGTAAGGCTCATCGCTTCCGCTTTCTCCCGAGATGTGCTGCGGAGTAGGAATGTACTCGTTTACCAGCTCTGCGAGCTCAAAAATTACAGGAAGTTTTTCTTGCTGCGTTTCTGAAGGGTAATATTCTTCGCCGTTCCCGTCTAGCAAGAAAATGTCTTGCTGAAAGTGCTTGCTCAAGTACTCTATGTCCTGTGTACGCAGCCATGCACTGGTAAGCCGATAAATAAAACCAGAAAATGCCTCGCTGAGAGCGTCGCGCAGCTTGTTCGCCGCTTTTATTAATATTTCCAGCATAAATAATAGGCTAGTAGAACATGAAGAATATTAAACCTGCGCTTGATCTGCAAGCAGTGCTTGCTGCAGCAAAAGACGTACATTACTTGCTGCGCAGAGGATATAAGCTCGAGAGCTGCATCGATCTTGCAACCTGCAGGTACATGCTGAACGAAACAGAAAGGAAAATTTTGCTGAGGCTGTTTTCTGGCTTTAACGTAAAGTTTAAGAAAATTAAGCGCTTGCGCGCAGCCGAACTGTACATTGATGGGTACAACGTGCTGATAACTGCTGCTGTGCTTCTTAAAAAAGGCTTAGTTGTAAAGTCTATTGATGGTCTCTTGCGCGACATAGAAGGTAAGCATGGAAAATTCTCTCGCCCAGGAGAGCTACTTGCTGCTGCTCAAGTTGTTGATAGATTCTTGCGCGAAGAATTAAGGTTTAGGGGCAAAGTAGTAGTCGTGCTAGAAAAGAACATTCCTCGATCTGCGCAGCTTGCGAGAGAGCTGCGCAGCAGTACAACCATGGATGCTCTGCTGGCAGCACAAGTAGACAATTACCTTTTAGCCGCAAAAGGAGAAGTTGCCACGAGCGATAGTTTGATTATAGCGAGAAGAAAGAAAGTGTTTCCGCTCACTCTTTATTTGCTAAAAGTTCACAAACCAGGAATATTAGTGACGCCGAGAACCGTGCAGTTCTTTTAGTAGCTTTTTCCATTGTCTTACCAATTCTTTAACTTTTTCAAAATTTTCTTCTGACAAGTATTTTTTCAGGTAGTATCCACACACTTGGCCAACATTTCCTGGACTTGGTGTATTCTCTATAGCTTTCTCAAAATCTATGATTTTTACTGCATTATTCATAACTAGCACATTTTTTCCGATGTGTAGCTGTGTATGAGCAATGCCTAGGAGGTCAAGCAGCGCTGCAGCATGCAGCAATTTCTGCAAAACAATGAGTATAGATTGTCTGTCAGCCTGTTTTAAAAATTCCTTTAATGTTAGCCCAGGAATGTATTCCATGTATAGCCTACCTTTTTCTAGCCGGATAGGTCTAGGAGCAACAGAAAAAGGAGCGAGACGCTCAAGTATCCTGAACTCTTTTTCTAGGTTATTTCTTGGACTGTCCGGCCGTAGCTCCTTCACCGCAACTTCGCCCACTCTCTTTACTGTAGCAGTCCTGCCTTTCATACCAGTCGTAGCTCTACGATTTCAGGAGGACAGAAAAAGCGGAAAGGAAAGTACTTGAAGAGACCAAGACCACGGGTCACGTAAACAAGCGTACCGTTAATATAATACTTGCCTGCTACCAGTCCACCGGAATACTTTGGCAAGTAGAGAGGCCCTATTCCTGGCAGCACCACCTGTCCGCCGTGCGTGTGCCCGCAAAATACTAGGATAGGATGATACTTTTCTGCAATTTCTTTTGCGTACAGTGGATAATGCACTAATACGATTTCTGCTCCTTGCGCAACAGAAAAGTTAGGATGCAACGTGTCTATACCAGCAATAGTGATATTATATAACTTAATTTTTTTGTTGACCAAATACAGTGCTCCATACTTTTTGTATATTTCTGCAACTTGTTTAGAGCAGCCACAAGTATATTCCCAGTTGCCTGGAACTGCTATTATATAATGCGTGCAGGGTTTTAGCTGTGCTAGCAGCCTTGCAAGCAAACGTAATCCTTGCTTGCTGTCTACCGCATCGCCAGCAATCCATATCATAGCAGGGTGCAGCTTACAGGCAAGAGAAACTAAATATTCTGCGTTCTTCCAGTCATGAGAAGAAAGGTGCAGGTCAGAAACAGCCAGCACTAGCAGTTCTCTGTGCAGGCCAGGTACTTTTATGCTTAGTTTTGTTACTTGCACGGCATATGGCTCATAAAAATAAGCATAATAAAAGAGAGCTGCAAGGCAGGCAAGGACTGCGCAAACAGCTAGCAAGCGGCGCATAGGTAAGCTTTTAAATACTTAGCGTTTTAAGTTTATGATTTTGCCGCCGTGGTGTAGCCCGGCCAGCATGCGGGGCTGTCAATCCCGTGACCCGGGTTCAAATCCCGGCGGCGGCGTTAGGCTAGTTTCCTTCTTTTCTTTGTTCAAGAAATAGCAAAAATGGTGCGGGGGGCGGGATTTGAACCCGCGAAGGCACTAAGCCACCGGATCCTAAGTCCGGCCCCTTTGGCCTGGCTCGGGCACCCCCGCAATTTCTTAATCTTTCTTGCCACTTAAAAAAGTTAGATGCTTTTAGCAGCCTACAAGACAGAGCTTGCTCTCGAGTATTTTCTTGCTAGCACAAAGTACTGTGAAAACACTGATTTACAGACGATGCACGAATATTTACAACATCGATTACATAGAATCAGAGAAAAAGCTACAATAATAGAGCTGCTAAAGAGAGTAGAACTTCATGTCTTCGACAAAGAGTTAACGGCTATGTTCAACGAGAAAGCGGAGCTGCTAGAACAGCTTATTAGTCGTGCATTTCTTGCAGCGCTGCCTGCAAGGCACTGTATCCTGTGCTACTGGCTAATAGACTTACCGCTGCACTACGCAACCTATATTAATAATAATGAATATATAATTATAATTTCAATTACTAATAATTATAAGCTAGTGCCGTGTCTAGCAGTACACGAGCTACTGCACCTGTGCCTTTCTCTGCCCTGGCCTCTCCAGGCACTCGAAGCCTTTCTTGAGTGGTTTGCCCCTTACGGCAAGCTCTGTTTGCGTCTTGGTTGGACAACACCAGAAATGCTTGAGCAAAGAAAACAGCAGCTAGAAGAATTGCGCACGTTTAAAGCATACGTGCTTGCTCCCTGGTTCTCTGCATTTGCGTGTTTGGAACACTACGAGTTCGAGGAACCAGTGTGGCAGTTCTTGCAGCGAGAAGCTAAAAGTCCGAGAATTAAAGAGCTGCTGGCAAGAATATGCGCGTCAAACCATTAGCACTTAGATACCTGTATCGGATCTATATAGAACTAGGAGATGCACGGCTAAAAGAAGTGCTTGCAGTAGCTGCAAATATTGCACAACAAGAAAAACATCAAGAGATACGAGCTAACACAGTAAGAAAAGCTGTTAGCAGAATTACAGGAAAATCGCTGAAAGAAGTTCGTAAAAAATTATTTCCACTAAGAATTCCCAGAAAACTGCTGAAAGAATTCCAGGAAAAAATATATACAGAGCTGCAAAGATTATAGTGCAGGAGATTCATGTATATTATTATTCCTGACAGATTATATGCACTGATAGAAAAGTATGCTGAAAAATACGGCTATGAGATAAAAGATGTAGTAATATCTGCGCTTATTTCTTATCTTGCGACAGATCCAGAACTGGCAAGGGATTTGCTTGAGCGCAGCTTTGATGCTCCTCGTAGGTACCTTACACAAAAAGAAAAAGAACTGCTGCTTAAAGTTCTTCGAGTACCTAGAGAAGAGCGCACAGAAGAAAACCTCAAACGCTTGCTCGGAGAACAGAATTTCCGCGCACTTGTCCGCAAAGCACTGTTAGTTGTCCGAGACTACAGCGGCAAGAAAGTATATGAAGTTCCTTACTTCATTTATAA
Organism: bacterium; assembly: GCA_013154095.1. Next base: position 170,886 of record JAADDD010000003.1, read on the forward strand.
ACGGCTAGAAGCAGAAATAGAGAAGGAAGAGGAAGAAGAAAAGCCAGTACAGAAAAAAGAATTTGTGCTCTATAAACAGGATGCAGGGGAAAAATTGGTTTCTGAACCAGGAACTCCTGTCCCTGAAAGGGCGCAGCTTGATCCTGTGCTCGTGCAGCGTGCCATGGAACTTCTTAGAGGAGAATTTCCTGGAGAGTTTAGCCTGCAGCAAGCCCTGGAGTTTTTGCAGGCTAAGCTTGGCCTAGAAAGCAAGGAAGCGGAGCTCGTGCTGCGCGCAGCCATCGCGCAGCTTTACCTCAACGGCGAGCTATACAATCCTAAGCCAAACATCTTTGCGTGGGTCTGATGCCAAAACACTTAACCTTTGACGGTAAGTTCTGGGACTTGCTGGTTTCTGGAAAGAAGCGACGAACACTGCGAAGGCATAGACCGAAAGTGGAGCCAGGCGACGAAGTTTATGTTCATTGCGGCGGCTACGTGCTAGGAAAAGCCAAGATAAAAGATGTTCGTCCTGTAAGTCTTAAGGAACTAACAGATGAGCTGGCAAAAGAGGAGGGCTTTTCTTCGAAAGAAGAGTTGCTGCGCGTGCTCAAGGAAATCTATCCTGATCTTTCCGAAGATGAGACACTCTGGTTGATAGACTTTGAGTTTACCGAAAAATTCAAAGAACCTATCTTTTCTGAGAGTTTCACTTATTCAGGTATTCACCCGCTAGAAATAGCAAAGAAAGCACTGTCTGATCCTGAAATAAAACTTTCAGAGACAGACAGGATTTTGCTCGAGCTTTTTGTTAAAACAGGAAGTATTCGAAAAGCAGCAGAAATGCTAGGATCTCTCAGTAAACGTAGGCTTATTCGAAGAGCTCTACGCAGAGCATACGATCAGCTGCTGGAGCAAGGAAAACTGCAGCCAAAAATAAAAGTAGAATGATTGGCAACTACATTCTTGTGCTTGCTTGCAGGCAAGAAATAAGCCTGCAAGTAGGTCGACTTGGAAAGCTGCAATTTTTTCCTGGCTATTATTTATATTTTGGCTCGGCAAAGAGCAGTCTTGCTGCACGTGTAGCGCGGCACATGAAGTTACAGAAAGGTCTAGGAAAGCTCCACTGGCACATAGATTTTTTGCTGCGCAGCCCTGCTTTTTGCATCGTAATGATTCTGCTCTTTCCAGGCATGCAAACTAGAGAATGCGCACTGCTAGAGCTGTTGCTACGAGAAAAAATAGTGGAAGAAGACTGGATAATTTCTGGCTTCGGCAACAGTGACTGTCGCTGCAAGGGTCACTGCTGCTACTTGCCAGCAGAAAAACTTGCACAGTTTCTTGTCTTTGCGCAACAAGCGCTAAAGAAAGCTGGTGGACCCGCCGGGATTTGAACCCGGGGCCTCCCGCCTGCCAAGCGGGCGCTCTACCAGGCTGAGCTACGGGCCCAAAATTATTTTGGCTCTCATACTTAAAAATTTGTTTAAGAGCTCAGCGTCGGAAGTATTCATCACAGTTCAGCCAGTGCCGATCTCGTCACTGCTCGTTAAGGAATTTTTCTAGCAGCTGGCGAGCAGTTCGTGGATCTATTCTGCCTCTTGTAGCTTTCATTACTTGGCCCACCAAGAAGTTAATGGCTTCTTTTTTTCCGCTCTTGTAGTCCTGTACAGCTTTTCTGTGTTGTGCAAGTATTTCTCGTACAATCCTTTCTACATCTTCTTCTTGTTTCTCTAAAGATTCTCGCTTAATTATTTCTATAGGCTCAACATCTTCCAGTACTAGACGTTTTATTAGCTCTTTTGCTACATAATCAGAGATTTTTCCTTCTTTTAGCAGCTGCAAGAGCTGTGCAAGTCTTCTAGGCGTGAGCTTTAACTCGTCTGCTTCGAGGTCATGCAGGTTCATCTGCCAGTAAACGTGCTCGACGAACCAGCGAGCTGCGGTGAGAGGTTCTGGAAAATGCTGCACCAGCTCCTCGAAGTACTGCACGTTTTTCTTGCTTATTATTAATTTTTCTATTATCTCGTCTGGCAGACCATACTGTTGCTTGAGCCTGGCAGCAGCAGTTTCTGGCATCTCTCTGACATATTCCTCTGCTGCTCTAACAATCTCTTCTGTAATGATTATTGGAGGAATGTCTGGGTCAGGAATGTACCTGTAGTCTTCCTCTGTTTCTTTGTACCGCATTGGTACAGTAATCATCTGTGATTCGAGATATGCACGAGTTTCTCTCCTCACTTCTTGACCTTGCTCAATTAGGCGTTTCTGGCGGAGTATCTCGTAGACCAGTGCATTGTATGCCCCCTTGATCGAGTTCACGTTCTTGATCTCTACTCTGTTTTTTCCAAGCACAGAAACGTTGATGTCAAAGCGCACAGTTCCTGGTTTATCTATACAGATACCAGCATAAGCTAGTCTCCTGAACAGTTCTTTAAGGAACTGTCTTGCGTGTTCAGGACTGCGAATGTCTGGCTCTGTAACTACTTCGGCAAGCGGACAACCGGAACGGTTGTAGTCTACTAGACCTTGAGGGTCGTACTTTCCTGGATCTTCTTCTAGGTGAACTTCTCTTATTCTTACTCCTAGGAGTTCTCCATTTCTACCTAGCGGAGTACCAGTACGCTGGTAGCCAGAAGGTAGATCAGGATAATCGTAGTGCTTGCGCAAGAAAACAAATTTTGGCTCTAACTTACAGTGCAGCATTAATGCCGCTGCTACTGCTTTTACTACAGCTTCCTTGTTAACTTCCCACGGCTTTGCTCCAGGCATTCCTGTGCAAACAGGACATACATTAACATTAGGACTAGATGCTTTCCAGTACTCTGCAGAGCAGCCACAGAAAAGCTTACGTTTTGTCTTAAGGGGAATATGAATTTCAAAACCTATTTTAACTTGCAGTTCTTCGTAGCTTAGCTGCATTACCTAGCTAAAAGAAAAATGTAACATAAAGGCTTTGCAGCATTACTGCTTAGGATAGTACTTGCCATCTTTTAGTTCAATGAGACCAGCTTTCATCATTTTTGTAAGTGCTGCCTTCAGTATTCGTTTCTTTACTCCTGCAAGTTCCCTTCTAAGCTCCTCAAAGCTCATAGGTCCTTTTTCCTTAAGTCGCTTAAGTATCCTCTCAAAGAGTTTCATTCTGCCTTTTCTAGGCATGCTACCACCTCTCATTTGCTGCTATATTATTTTATATAATCTTGCATATAAAGTTATTCTTCTTGAGATGCAGCTGAATGCTGCAATAAAACCCCTATTATATAAACTATTGTTAGGAAAGCTAAAAATAAATTATAGATAAATCTAGTTAACTTTTTTTCACTGCAAAAACTATTTTCTTACCTTCTATTGTCCATTCTTTTCCTTCAATTTTTTCAGTAGCTAGCTCTAATGATTTTGCTCGCGTTTCTCTAGCTATCATGTCAGAGAACTTGTTTACAGCTTCTTGCAAATCTTTGTCTTCTGTCCATATTTTTAGCTCAATCACTGCATCTATTGGCAAATCAAGTTCTTTTCTCATTACTTGTACCCTCCTGATGATTTCTCTTGCAAGAGCTTCTAGCCAGAGATCTCTATCTATTGCCGTGTCTAGCTCTCCTTTCACTATGTAATTTCCTTCTCCTTGACGAACTAGCTCTACTTCCTTGACGTTGGCAGCACGAGCAATAATTTCTTTTAGTTCATTAATTTCTGCAGGAGAAAATTCTTGGAACAATCGTGGACCTGCATAGATGGTAGCTTTCCTGAGCGGCCAGCGCAGTTTTATTTTGTGCTCGTCTCGTTGGCGGAGCAATTGCTCAACAACTGCTCGCAGCTCTTCGTAGAGCTGGAGTAAACGTTCATCGAAGAGGAGCATGTACTGCCAAGGAAAATATTCTGCCTGCACAGTCTCTAGTGCTGGCTCAAAGCTGCGAACAAAAACCTGGTAAAGGAATTCTGCTAGGTGTGGCACAAACGGTGCCAGCAGCACGCAGAGCGCGCGCAGCATGCTGTACAGGCTATAATAAAATGCTTGCTTTTCCGCAGAGCTGGCCTCTTCCCAGGCCCTGTCACGAGAAAGTCTAACATAGAAACGGCTGAGATCTTCTAGCACGAAATTGCTCAGTTCTCTAATGGCTTGACTGAACTCAAAGTTGTCCATGGCTTGCTTGTATCTTTGCGCTGTTGCCGCAAACTTTGCAAGCACTAACCTGTCTAGCAGCGTTAGCTTCACGGGATAAATATGCTGTGGCTCAAAGTTATCTAGGCGAAGATATTCTGCAGCAAAGCGGTAAATGTTCCAGAGCACAGTGAAAAACTGTCTTACCTGCGCAAGCTCTTCTTCGTCGTAGCGCAGCTCTTCCCATGGCTTTGTCTTCGAGAGAATGTAGTACCTGAGCACGTCTGCGCCGCCTATTCGCTCGTAAGCTTCTTCGTCTAGCAGGCCTATACGTTCAGATTTATGCATTGTTCTGCCGTACTTGTCGTAGACCCAGCCATGCGCAACGATGCGCTCGTAGGGCTTACTTCCTTGCGCTAAGAACGTCTGCACTAGCAGGCTAAGGAACCATCCTCGGAACTGGTCAGGACCTTCTATTACTACGTCGGCCACTGCCTTACCTGCACGCCTACTAAGCGCAGCTACTCCTGCTCCAGAATCTGCCCATACATCAAAGATTGCAGGTACTCGGCGAAGCTGCGCTCCGCAACGCGGACAGCGCAGCTCCAGCTTGTCTAGCACGTCTATGTGCAGGTCATGCAGCTCCTTACCTGCCAGTTCCTCAATTTCCTTAGCGCTGCCTGCCACAAACACGTGGCCATTAGGACATTTCCACAGCGGAATAGGTGTGCCCCAGTAGCGCTGTCTCGCAATTGCCCAGTCAGGCATTGAATCAATTAACTGCAAGAAGTACCGCTTAAATTCCTCAGGATATATTTTTACCTCTTTTTCTACAATTTCTTTTAATTTTTCCTTGAACTTACTTCTTAGAACAACAATTTCTTCCACGCATCGAATAATTAATGGAGTCTTGCATCTCCAGCAAAGAGGATAACGGTGAATTATTTTTCCTGCATGCACTAGCAAACCTCTCTGTTTGAGCAGCTCTATGATTTTCTCGTTTGCCTCAAAAACTCTAGTGCCAGCAAGAGCAGGAATTTCCTGCGTGTAGCGTCCTTCTTCGTCTACTGGGCTAAAAGCAGGAATACCGTACTGTCGGCAAACGAACCAGTCTTCTTTTCCGTGTCCAGGAGCACAGTGCACCACGCCAGTACCTTCTTCTAGTGAGACAAAGTCTGCGAGGATCACAGTGTGTACGCGCGGAAATCTCTGCTCTAGTTCGCGCTGGCACGGAACAAGGTCTTCGAAAATAAATTTATACTTCTTGCCTTCAAGTTCTTTTCCTTTAACTACTTTCTCTACCTGAAATTTTTTCCCTAGTAGTTCTTGCAACACAGAAATTCTTTCCTTTGCAACTATCCAGCGCTCTCCATTTACTTGAACGTAAGCATACTCGAAATCGGGATGCACGGCAACTGCAAGATTTGCTGGAAGTGTCCATGGTGTTGTAGTCCAGATAAGCAGGTAAGTGTTTTCCTCGTCTACTAGCGGAAACTTAACAAACACAGAAGGATCCTCGCGCTCCACGTACTTTTCGCTCACCTCGTAGTCATCGGACAGCGTTGTCTGGCAGCGAGGGCACCACCAAACAGGAAACTGCTCGAACACAACAAGGCCTTGCTCGTAGGCTGACTTGAACGCCTTCCAGACAGCTTCCATGTACTCTTTATCCATCGTCCTGTATGTATTTTCCCAATCAAAGAGAACTCCTAAGCGCTCGAACTGTTTAGTCATGCCAGCAATGTTACGTTCAACTAGTTCCCTGCACCTGCGAATAAATTCATCCTTTCCGAGCTTTTCTTCTATTTCCTTCTTGCTAGAAATCCCTAGCTCTTTTTCCACTTCTACTTCTACTGGTAAGCCGTGGCAGTCATAGCCAGGAGAACGGAACACATTATATCCTAATAAAATATGATACCGTATTATTACATCTTTAAGTATTTTATTTCTGGCAGTACCAACATGAATCGTTGCTGCAGAAGGAAAAGGCGGACCATCAAGAAAGAAGTAGACTGGAGCTCCTGACCTGTAGCGGTCAACTACGCGGTTTACGTTTATGCTGCGCCAGTATTCTTGCACAAACTTTTCTATTTCTGTCAACTTCGGAGCTGTCTGCTTAAAATACTGCTCAGCATTCTTCAATTTCCCACCGCTTTACTTGCTGCAGGAATGTAGCACGCGCAAGCTCGCTCTCTTTAAGTAAATGCTCGACGAACTCCTTAATATTCCTTAGCCTTCTTTTATACACGGCATAAATTCTAGTGTCTTCTAACCCAAAAGTGAGAGCATCGGCATGTTCATGTACAAACTGTTTAACAGCTGAAACAAGCCAAATATATGGTCCGAGCTTTATACCTAGCTCTGGAAGTTCGCTGTTCAGCAGCTTGAACTCAATACAGTAAATTCCGCTACTAGGAGAGTGTACCTCGTATTCTAGCACAAAAAATCCTTCTTGTTGTAGTCTACGCTTAAGACGAGAAAAGAAAGCTGTTGCTTGTGCAAGTACTTTTTTCCCAAAAACATTCTCTGGCAAGTAAAACGTAAGTTTATATTTTTTTAGTACAGGTTTTTCTTGCGGAAGTGCATCTACTGTCTGAAATGTTGCATAGAGTAGCCGAGCAAAGCGCTGGTAGGACAAACTTGCTGCAGCATTTCGTGTAGGCAGCACAGGATCAATGATAATTATTGGAGAGCGGAGCTTGGGCGCGCTGAGCACAGCTCTTGCAGCTGCAAGACTGCCGTACCTTTGCTCGATGTCGATGTAAATAGGCGGCTTAGAAGTACAGAGCGAGGCAAGGCAGCGCTCAAAGCCACCATAGTAAATTATTAACAGTTCTGCAGCATACCCTGAAAGTCCAGAAATGTATGATTCTGCACCGTAGCAGTGCACTAGCTGCAAGTACTTTTTCAGTATTCTAACTTCGTCGCGCTGTTCTGCAGCAAGTCTTGAGCGCACGTACTGCACATGAAATGGTGTTACATCAGTTATGCATACAAATTCTTCGGGTCTCTCTATTTTGTACACAGGAACAACATCAACTTCAAAATCTTTGTATTTTCCTCGAATATATTGTCGGGAAGCTTTAATCGGCTGGCAGCTTTCTAGCACTTGTTTGGCTACTTCTTCTGTAAACTTTTCCATTACATGCTTAGCAGTACCTTTTTTGAAGAGAAGAAAAATATCTACTTCTCTTTTTCCTTTAACCCAAGTGTTTTTTCCAACTGAACCACATATATTAACATCTTCTATTTCTTTAATACCTTGAACAGCTTTTCTGAACTTTTCTTGCAGTTCTGCTGCAGTAGCTTCTACGTATTCGCGCTCTTTCTTGTCAGGAACAGCTTGAGGATAGAGCTGCTGCTTGAGCTTTCTTAGCCGCTGTTCTAGTTCAGCTCTTTCTAGCATTACTCTCTAGATTAAGCAAGGCTATTCTAGTAATAATAACTGCTTCTCTGTCACTGCCAAACACCTGCTGCAGCAGCCGTTTCTCTGGTCTAGGACTTGTTTCTTTTGCAGAGAATAGCCGACAAAATTCTTGCTCTAGCTGCTCAAGTTTTTCTTTTTCCTGCTCCACTGCTACAAGACAGACTAGTTTTTCGCGCTCTTTTAGTCCAGCATAATCTAGTGCATCGTCTACCTGTCTTGTACCTGCTGCGCGTAGAAGTATTTCCAGCTGGAAACTTTTCGCTATTAAGCGCTGTTCTTGCAGCGCTAGCCACGCCTGGTAGAGCGCATGAAATGCATGAAAATACGAAACTATGAGCGATCCTCGGATAACTTGCACGAACTGTTTGGCTTTCAGCCAGGAAAGTATCTCTTCTTTTTTGTCTTGCTGCAAGTCGTAGAAGCCTGCACCAAGCCACGCACTTCCTGCTTGGCGGAACTTCATAATCTCCGCAACTTGACTGTAAGCACACCGTTCCTGAAGTCAAGATCCGCGAGCTCGTACTTGTCTGGCGGTAAGTGAATCGTGCGCGTTACTGTAACTTCGTGGACTTCGCGCTCGTACACAGCTTTGCGTTTGTAGCTAATTATGACTTTATCTTCTTCTAGCTTAACTTGAGGCAGCTCTTCTGTCTGCCTTGTATTAACTACTATTACCACTTCTTTGTCGTAGTCAAGTACTTCTGCTGGAGGCTCGAAGGTTATTCTATCCTCCTGCATCGTTCTCCGCAATAAGGACAAGTTGGCTGCGCGGAATAGTGGCCGCAAGCAGGACAATAATAGCGGAACCGACGAATCACACGCTTTATCCCTTTACGTATAACTGGCATGAAGCTTACACCAAGCAGTGCTGCAATATTTTGCACGCAGTAATCATCTGTCAGCAAAATTGTTTCTTTTCCTGCTTCTTTCAGCTCAAGTGCCAGTGCTAGCAACTCTATATCAGCGGAAGAAAGTCTTGCCAAAAAGCCTCTTTTTTCAGCAAGCTGTTTTACCTTTTCAAGATAGTGTTTGCTCGGTAGATAGATTTTCAGCAAGCCAGATTCCTTTACCATGTTCACGTGATAATCTTTGAGTTCTTCGGCTACTTTAGGAGTTGTCACGAGCTCGCCGATGTTCAAGTTAATGCTTTTCAGGTTGATCAGTGCAGAGGCATCGAGCACATACGTCGGCATATTATAGATAATATATTGTCAATATGAATATTATAATAAGTGACACGAACCACAGCGCGTATATGTCAGGGCGCTGGAGCGCAACCTTGCTGCCATCGAGCGGAGGAATAGGTAAGCTGTTGAAGAGGGCAAGGTAAACATTAATTCTTATTACCATCAGTGCTGCCAGCGAAAGAATTGCGCTGCGAGCAAGCAGCACTAAAGGGAGCAGGGCCCAAAAAATTGCTGCAACTAGTATGTTTGCTAGCGGGCCGGCAAGCGCGATCTTCCATGCAGCCTCAAGCTCTGCTTCTTCTGTTGGAATAATATACACTGCTCCGGGAGCAGCAAACACGAAGCCGAAAAAAGAAAACATCAGTGCAAGTAAAAGACCAAAAGGCCAGATTTTATACCTTGCATAAAAGCCATGCTTTATGGCAACGTATCGGTGAGCAAGTTCATGCGGCACAAAACTTAGAGCTACAACAAAAAAGTACAGCGCAAATAATAGTGGATGAATTAAAAGTACGTGAAAAGAAGCTATGTAGAACGCTAGTGCAATGACTATAGCTGAAAGCAGCAATTCGCAAATTTCTTCAGACGTGATATTATACATAAATTATTATATACGACTGCTTAAGTTAAATAGTTTTGAGGTGGTAGAGATGCCAATGACATTATCTTCACTCTATAATAAAGATGTGTACACTGAAGGAGGCAAGTATGTAGGAAAAGTTGTAGATGCGCTAATAGATCCAGATGCAGGAAAGGTTGTTGGACTGCTGATCGATACGCGCGGGTCTACTTATTTTCAAGGTTCCAGCAGGTACAAGGCAATTCCTTTCGAAAGAGTTATTTCCGTGCACGACATTATCTTGATTAGGGAGTGAGATTTATGGTACTCATTATTAAAAAGCTGAAGACTGTGTTTGGGTCTTCTAAAAGTGTAGAAATTTCTACGGCTAAACAGGAACCAGGAAAATACATAGAAGATGAAATAGATTTAACTGAACTTTTTAGAAGAAAGGATGAAGAATTGCCAAAACTTTCAGTGATAGTTGTAAAAGAAATCAGAGCAGGTATAGAGGACCTAATCATAAGTAATATTAGAGCCGGTAACATCTTACTGATTAAAATCAATCCAGAAGAGCTGCAGCTGCGCATGGAAATCAAGAACACGTGGGAGCTCATTAAATCTAAAATAAAGGATTATGGTGGCAGGCTATACCAAGTAGCCGAGAATCTTATAATTGCACTACCGCCAAAAGTTAATCTAGTAAAGCTAGAAGAATCGTTCGAGCGCTAGCGCAGCAAGTACTCGTATTTTTTGAGCAAGAGTTCAGTAATCTCTCTTATGCGCTTTATAACAGTTCTTCTGCTAACTCCTATTTCTCGCTTCACCTCTTTCCATTTTTTGTTCTGTAGCAGTTTTACAACCATGATTTTTTTGTCTAGCTCGTCCAGTAGTGGTCTGTCTGGATCTAGAAAATATGTGCATGCAAGCTTTCTCAGTAAACCATAAACAGATTCGTAGCAGGTAGCTCCGTGCAAGAACGCTCTAATTCCCTGCAGCTCTACCAGCAAGAATCTTGGAGCTCTGCGCTCGAAGTATTGCTTATCGTATGCGCTGACTTCTAGCAGCGCTAGTGCAATCTCTGGCTCAAGGTTTCTGTGCGCATCAAGCAATGAACCAAGCAGCTTGAGCTTAAAAGCATAGTTGTAGTCTTGCACCGCTTTTTTCACCTTTTCAGTGAGCGGCTTCAGCACAACAACGCTGTACTCTCCTGAAGAAGCTTGGCGTAGCGGGCTAATGTGTACAGGATAAAATCCATTCTTTGCCCAGAAGCGAACTAGTTCAGGCGTAGCGCCGAACCCAGAGCCAAGCCAGTCATAGCCGCGCTTTCTTGCCCAATCTTCCAGGAACCGGAGAGCAGCACTGCCTATTCCTTTACCCTGCACGTCTGGATGAGTAGCAATGCGCACTATGCGCATTCCTCGTAGCGTAGGAAAAACCTCGTCCTGGTAATTTTGTCCTACTTTGCACGGTATGAGATTACCGGATGGATCAAACCCTCTAGTAATCTTTTTTGCTGTTTCTTTGTCAAGACCGCCCTCGTACGCTACCTGAATAGCATTCACTATTTTTCCAGTACTTGTTCTAGTGACAAAGGCATCGTGGTGCGGAGCATCTGCAAGTAGCTGCAGATCCATGGGGCTGTTCCTGTAATGCGCCAGGATGTAGATGCCGAAATAGGCGCGCAGGTCCTTGTCGTTGCGCTCGAACCACTCGCGCAGGTCGGGGTGCTCGAACACTAGCTGTCCTTGCTCGATTGCCCGTAGATCTTCCTGCTCTAGCTTTTCTGGTTCTGCGTCAAGAAGCAGCGCGTCGTAGAGCCAGCGCTCTATGTAATCACCAGGAGCATACCTTATCGGTGTTTCCATCTTGTATTCTTCGAGCTGTTCCAGCTGAGCTTTCCTGAGTCTACCGAGAAAGCGGACAGAAAAGCCTCTGCCGGCTCCTTCGTATCCATGAATAGTGGACGAATAAACTATTTTGTCGAACCTGTCAAAGTACTTAAACAAGAGAGTAGTAGGAAAGGCTGCTGCTTCGTCGACAATGAGCAGGTCTGGTCTTGGAGCATCAAGTACCTGGAGCGGTTTCCTGTACAGTACTTCTATCCCTTTTGCTTTTACCTTTTTTCCTTCGCGAGAAAATTCTATTCCTAGAGCTTTCAGCCCTTTTTCGAGAAACTCAAAGAACGGCTGTACATTTTCTGCTTCTGGAGAGGTGACAATTATCCTTTTCTTTATTTTTCCTAAATATATTAAATATGCTGCAGCAAGCCCTAAACTTGCTGTTTTTCCTCTTCCACGATCTGCGATAAGAATGAATGCTTTTTTCTGCGAGATATAAAAATTGGCAAGCTTTTCTATGCATGTTGCTTGATCCTGCGTTTTGCAGATCTCTGCTAAGGTAGAAGGAATGTTCGCAGTAATTTCTTGCTCCTCTCGAAATTCTTGTGTTGTCCAGTTTACCGGTTTCAGCACTTTTTCTTTGTCTGCATCAATAATTACAATTCCTGGATGCTCTTCCAGTTTTCGTATAATTCTAGGAATGAAGTTGTGGCGCACATCTTTCAGCGTGTAGGGAGGAGTGATAAATGTGCGGTGCACCAGTAACCAGGCTCTTCTCCATACACGGAATGCTGGAGCCAGCAGCAGTATTAGTCCACTACCGCGCACTGTTTCGACTGCTCTGCCAAGATCATCTGCGCGTAGATCATGCGTAGCATCTAGTACTAGGCAGTCAAACGTTGTGCCTAGAATTTTCTTTGTTCGGCCATATTCGACCAGTTTTACGGAAAATTTCTTCTCTAGCTGATCCTTGAACTGCTGAAACCTACGCTGAGATAAAGTGTTTTCTGCAACACTGTCAGTTAAATATAGCAATTTAACTTGAGGATATTCGAGAAAGAATTCGTTAGCAACTTCTGCTGCCAGAGCTAATTTTTTATCTGTGTCTCCAGTTAGGACAACCATTCTTCGTTGGTAGCTTTTTGTTGCTTCTTCTTTTAGCTGTTCTACCACAGCTTTAAGTTCGGGCTTCATACTGTTTCACTCTATGGAATTTCTGCTTGCCTGCTTTATCTCTTGGCTTTTCTTGCTTTTACTCATTTTTCTCTGCAGTATAAAGACCCTGCACTTACCTGGAATTGGTCTAGTTATTGCAGCATTTATAGTGTTCAGTGCACTAATAAAAAAACAAGAACTAGGTTTCTTGGTAGTTGTAGTGCTTGCCTGGTACTGGTTCTTGCTCCATTTTTTACCTGCTCTTGCAGCGATTGCAGCGAGTACAGCAATAGGTTATTTACTAATTATGTTGTACAGAAAAACTGGAAGATGGGGCAAGAACTGCAGTGTGGCGCTGCTGGCAGCGCTGCTCTCTGCTTTTCTTTGGCATATAGTAGCTAGTATCTTGAATTACATATTAATCGTTGCTGTGCTAGCTGTACTAGATTACATTGCAGTAGTAGTTGGCTACATGCAGCAGCTACTACAGAAACTCCTCAGCTGGCCTTCTACACTCTGGCTCAAGGAGGACGGTGGCAGGCTGCTAGTAGGACTAGGAGATCTGGTGTTTCTCGACCTGTATTACTTGCTCTGTCTCCGACTTTTTGGTCTTGCAGCGATTATTCTGTATATATTAGAAATTGTATTATGTTATTTCATTATTAAATACATAATATTGCGCGAAGAGTCGCCGCAGCCGTTCATGCCGTACATTGCAGCAGTTCAGGCAGCAGGACTGCTCGCTGGCCTGATTTTCCTAAAGTAGAGCCAGAGATAGGCTGCCATGCCCAGCGTGCTAGGCACTAGGAAGACGAACAATCTATACAGCAAGTAAAATGCTACAAGCACGGGAATAGCAATGCCTAGCTTGCAGTGATAAATTAACAGCTGGGCAGCTTCCAGCGTGCCAAGATCTCCTGGAGTCGTGGGCAGCAGCAAGACTAGACTAATGGCTGCTTCGCTGACAGCTATTTCTCCTAATGTTAGCTTAACGTGCAGAGCCTCTAGCAGAAAGAAAAGCTCGAGGTACCAGGTAAAATAAAGCAGAAACATGCTAGAGAGCACAATGATTAAGTAGCGGGGCTGCAGCGCCAATCTTACTAGCCCGGTTTTGTACACTTGGTAGAGCTCCTGGAGCTTCCTTGCCAGCCTGTTCCTGAACTGTTTCCTAGAAAGGTAGAGTTGGCAAAAGACCAGAAATGCTGCTATGCCTAGTAAGGCTACTGCCAGCAGACAGCTTATTAGTTTCCATGTTCCTTTCAGCTCTAAAGGAATAGAAAAACTAGAAGTTAGAAGCAAAATTATTATAAACATAGTAATGAGTGTTAGAGTGCCATCAAGCAAGAAATAAGCAACTGCTTTGTTGCCCTCTTTTCTGTTACTATAAAGATAAAGCATGTACGAAATATAAGCATCAGAAGCGCTGCGCTGCCCAGGAGAAAAGTTCATTATCGGTAAAGAAGACAAGTACAGAAGTACTATATCTTTAATTGATAGTTCAAGTCCTAGCGCACGTACCAGCGCATACATTTTCATAGGATTAAGCACGATGCAAGAAAACAGCACAAGAAAGAGCACGAGCAGGAGCAGACGCTTGTCTGCAGAATGCACTAGCTCAAGTACTTGCTTTGTATTAATTGTAATTCCTGCTATCTTTATTTTACCTGAACCTAGCTCTTCGTAAAGAAAGAAAAGAATAACACCGTACATTACAATAATCCAAATGAGCAATCCTTGCAGCAGTCTTTTATGTAATTTTGCTAGCTCCATGAATTATGCCCCTAAAAATCTGCGAAAACCTCTACTGTTCAAGGAGCAAGTACTATGACTCGAACACGTATATATTCATTAACGATGAAAATAAAATACTTCTAGTAGATCCTGGCTCAGGAGACTTCACGAACTATCCAGAAAGTGCTCTCTGGGAGCTAGGACTGCGAGCAGCAGACGTTAAACTAATTATTGCCACGCACGCGCACTACAACCACTACGCTGCTGCCAGAAAATTCTCTGCTAGGCTGGCAGCCCACAAACTAGACGCAGAATATATTAATAAAGGAAGCGAAGAGACTCTGTACAGGCTATTTTCCGGAAAACCTGCTGCCCTTAAAGTAGAGCTAGAACTGGAACACGGGCAGGTGCTGCAGTTCGGAGAGTTTGAGCTGCAGGTGCTGCACACTCCAGGACACACTCCAGGCAGTATTTGCCTGCTAGAGCGCAGGAAAGGACTGCTACTGACAGGAGATACACTTTTAGGGAAAGCGTTGCTGCCAAGATTGCTCAGCTCACCAAAAGACTATGCAGCTTCTTTGCGCATGCTGCTGCAGCTCTCACCGAGGCTCTTGCTGCCAGGACACGGAGAGCTGCTAGAATACAGCGAGGCCTGCAGGCTGCTCAGACAGAGGCTAGAAATATATAACTGCCTGCACATTCTAGAAGCATGGCAGGAGTACTAGTAATACTGCAGGTAAGGCCAGAAAGTCCAGAAGTTGACATCAACGCACTTGCAGAAAAGGTAAAGAAAAAAGTTGAAGAGAGCGGAAAATTTAAGGTGCTTGAGCTGCGAATAGAGCCGTTTGCTTTTGGGCTGAACGTAATAAGAATGAAAGTTGTTATTCCTGAAGAAGAAGGAGCACAGGATTATCTAGAGAGCATTATAAAAAGTGTAGAAGGTGTCGAGGACGTAGAAGTTGAGCTCTTTACTAGAATTTAGCGCTGCAAGTACTTTCTTTCTATTTCTGCCATATATTTCTCTAGCTTGTTTATCATTAGCTCTAACTTCTCTTTTTCTTCCAGCAACTTCCTATACTTTCTTTCTAGTTCAGCATATTTCTTTTCTAGTTCTTGCAACTTTTGCTTAAGATTTATGTTTTCTTTGGCTAGCTCTTCGTTCTCTTTTTTTAGCCTAAGATTGCACTGCGAGAGCTTTGCGTTTTCCTCTTCTAGACTTTTTATCCTCTTTTCTAGTTCAGTAATAGTAGCCTGCAGCCGCGAAAGTCGAGTGAGCAGACTGTTATCCATTGAAGGTTAAGTAATTATAAGTAGGTTAAATAAACTAGAGCTGGACATGGAACTGCTCCGTGTGCTGGAAAGAGCCATCGAGGAGCGCAGAGATCTGCAGTACGGCAACCTCTTTTATTCCGAAGAACTAGGCATAAATGTCGACAAGTACAACGACATCGCAGTCGTGCAGTGGTGGAACAGGCAGCTAGAAAAGCTAGCCAAGGAAATCTTTGACCTGCTGCACAGTTACTTTCCTCATGTTATAGAGAAAAATGATCTCAAGAAGAGAGTTAAAGCAGGATTAAAGCGCAGGAAAAGAATAGTTAGAGGGTACAAGCACAGAACAATCATTCAAGAAGGAAAATTCAAGTTCTTTGTAGATTGTTTACATGGTCAGCGCACTGGCTTTTACCTTGACCAAGTAGAGAATCATTTACGCGTAGAAGAATTGCTCGAGTATTCTGAGCGCACGCTTGACCTGTTCTCTTATACTGGGCCTTTCGGCATACATGCCTCGATTTATTCTTCAAAGGTAATCTGCGTAGACAAGAGCCTGTACGCGGTAAAGGAAGGCTACAACAACGTGCGCCTAAACAAACTGCCACACGTAGACTTCGTGCACCAGGACGCTCTAGATTATCTCTACAATGTTTATAAGCAAGAGAAGTTTGACCTTGCCATCGTTGATCCGCCAGAATATATTAAATTAGAATATTTGGCCAGCGTGCTACGACTGGCATGCAAACTTTCAAAAACTGTAGTTTTTATTAACAGATTAAGGCTTCGTGTAAAGCAGCGAGAAGGCTTGATTGTATGGTACTAGGCAGGATAAAATATTTGCAGCTAGCTAAGATCGATCCCAGAAATTATTATGCTTTTCTTAAATACATTGTTAAATTTAAAATTAGGAAAAAAATAGATACTTGCCAGTTTATTGTCTACCTAAACTCTGTAAAATTCAAATTAATTTTATTAAATTTTGGAATTTTGCGTGATCTTTTAGAATATTTAGAATTTCAGCGATTTATTGTCAGAGATGCCATCATCGTTGACATAGGCGCATATGTTGGTGATTATTCGCTGGCAATGGCAGCTCTTGGGGCGAAGAAAGTTCTTGCGTTTGAACCGCAAAAATCAGTACTAAAATTATTTAAATTAAACCTTAGACTAAATCCGCAGCTAGCAAATAAGATAGAGCTTTATCCGTACGCTGTTTCTAGTAAAGACAATGAAGAAATCGAATTTTACGACACAATGTACGGTATTTCAACAATATTTCAATCATGGTTAGCACAGCATCATAAAACCGAAATTCATACATTCAACATCCAAGTTAACAAATATTACGTAAAAACAATTTCATTAAATACTATCTTAAAACTTGTCGAGAAAATTGATGTCCTAAAAATAGACATTGAAGGAGCAGAATATTTAATTTTTAAGAATCTAGACGAAGAGCTGTTCAAGAAAAAAGTTAGATTAATTGTAATGGAATTACATAATATAGATCATAGATGGTTAAGAGCAAAAATATTAATTAACTATTTAACTAAATTAGGTTTTAAAACTATAAAATTTGAAGGATTTAATAACCAAACGGCAACAATAATAAGTTTAGAAAACTCTAAATTTATAAGTTAAATTTAATAATCTAAAATAGATTTTGAATGTAATGGTAGCTCCTCGATGGAAATATTTGCAAGTAGCAAAATTTAATGTAAGGAATTATTATACTATGATACAATATGCTCTCAATTCTAAAATTCGAAGAAAATATGGATTTTATCTTTTTACAGTTTATCTTAATTCAATTAAATATAGATTAATTTTTCCTTTTCATTTTAGTATTTTGTTAGATTTGCTAAATTATTTAGAACTTCAAAAATTTATTGTTAGAAAAGCAACTATCGTTGATTTAGGCGCTTATGTAGGAGATTATAGTTTAGCAATGGCTGCATTAGGTGCAAAAAAAGTATTGGCTTTTGAACCTCAACGTTCTATTTTAAATATTTTTAAATTAAACCTTAAACTAAACTCACATCTTGCTGACAAAATAGAGCTTTATCCTTATGCCGTTTCCAATAAGGA